>JAJTCR010000392.1 GCA_021325695.1 Steroidobacteraceae bacterium
GTGATCGCCCAGCCCAGCATCGCGTTGAAACCGTACGGGGCGAGCGAGGCCGGCAACACGTAGATGCCGATGCCGATCGTGTTGCCGACCACGAGGGCCGTGCACATCCAGAACCCGAGTTCCTTGCGCTGCGCTGGCTGCTGCAATGTTCCCCCTCGGGTGGTGCCGGTTCGGGTCAGGCCTGCAGCGCCTCGTCGAGCGACGTCCGCAGTATCTGCACCGCTTCTTCCACTTCGTCGGAGCTGACGCAGAGCGGCGGCATGA
Source organism: Steroidobacteraceae bacterium (assembly GCA_021325695.1). Taxonomy (GTDB): domain Bacteria; phylum Pseudomonadota; class Gammaproteobacteria; order Steroidobacterales; family Steroidobacteraceae; genus RPQJ01. Next base: position 265 of record JAJTCR010000392.1, read on the forward strand.
ATCGCAGCGTGCTGACGCCGCACGAGAGCAGCAGCAGGCCGTTGTGATACGCGCGCGTCACGAGTCGATCGATGAGTTTGCGTGCGGGCGCGTGGTCGGCGCCGTCCTCGACCAGCTCCATGCCGATCATGAGCCCGCGGCCGCGCACCTCGCCGATGCAGGGATACTGGGTCTGCAGCGCGCGCAGCCGCGACATGAAGAACTCGCCGACCTTGACGGCGTTGGCGGCGTACCCGGCTTCGACGAGGTCGAGCGTCGCGATCGCGGCCGCGCAGCTCAGTGGATTGCCGCCGTACGTGTTGCCGTGGGCGCCGCGCTGCCACTTGCCCATGATCGAGGACTTGGCGATGAAGGCGCCGATCGGCAGCCCGGAGCCGAGGCCCTTGGCGCTCGTCATGATGTCGGGCTTCACGCCCCAGTGCTGCGAGGCCCACATCCTGCCCGTGCGGCCCACGCCCGACTGCACCTCGTCGAAGATCAGCAGGATGCCGTGCTCGTCGCAGAGCGCCCGCAGGCCGGCGAGGAAACCGTCCGGCGGCACCAGGTAGCCGCCTTCGCCCTGGATCGGCTCGACCAGGATCGCGGCCACCTCCGAGGGCGGGACGTTGCGCTCGAACAGCATCCGGATGTAGTCGAGCACCGCCTTGCCCTGGTCCGCCCCGGCCAGCAATGGCCGATACGTATTGGGGTAGGGCACGTGCGTCACGCCGGGCATCGTGGGCGCAAAGCCCTTCTGCTGCGTGTACTTGCTGGACGTGAACGCAAGCGAGCCCATCGTGCGGCCGTGGAAGCTGCCGATGAAACCGAGGAAGCGCGGTCGTCCCGTGACGTAGCGCGCGAGCTTGATCGCGCCTTCGACGGCCTCGGTGCCCGAGTTGCCGAGGAAGCTCATGACGGGCTCGCCCATCGGCGCGTGCCGCGCGAGGCGTTCGCAGAGCGCGGTGAAGTTCTCGTGCCAGTAGTCGCTCGAGATGTGCAGGAACTTGTCGGCCGCGGCCTTGACCGCCTCGACGACCTTCGGGTGCGAGTGCCCGGTCGAGCAGACCGCGATGCCCGACATGAAGTCGAGGAAGCGGTTGCCGTCGACGTCCCAGACCTCGGTGCCGCGGCCGTGCGACATCACGAACGGATAGTCGCGCGGGTACGACGGCGACGACACGGGCTTGTCGCGCTCGAGCATCGCGCGCGCCTTGGGGCCGGGCAGATCGGTCTTGATGTGCGGGTTCGACACGATGAACTCCTGGGCTTTGATTGGCATTATGCGGGCAAACGCACGGGACGCCGATGCGCCTCACGGGTGCGCGCCTGCAGTGCGCGCAGGGTGTCCAGTTCGGCCGCTGTCGGCGGCGCGAGCGTCTCGACGGTCGCCGCGACCGCCAGCGGCCAGCCGGTGGCCGTACGGGCGTCGTCGATCGTCGTGCCGGGGTACAGCGCGGTGAGTTGCAGTTCGTCGGTGTCCGGCGCCGGCGTCAACAGGCCGAAATCCGTGATCACCGCTTGCGGGCCGCCGCCGCGCATCGTGGTGCGCGTCCGGGCCCCGCGCCCGTCGAGGAACCCGGCGCTGGTGCGAAAGTCGAGTCGTGCCACGAGGCTGCGCGGCGTCGCCTTGAGCATCACGAAGGTGCGGCGGGCGTGCGCCGCGATCTCGGTCGCGCCGCCGGCGCCGGGCAGGCGGGTCGAGGGAGCCTCGTACGGACCGATCACGGTGCTGTTCAGGTTGCCGTAGCGGTCCAGTTGCGCGGCGCCGAGGAACCCGACGTCGACACGACCCGCCTGCAGCAGGTAGGCGAACACCTCGGGCAGCGGGATCACGCAGGCCGCGGTTTCCGCGAGTTCGCCGTCACCGATCGAAAGCGGCAGCACGTCGGGGCGCGTGCCGAGCGTGCCCGACTCGTAGATCAGCACGATGCCGGGCGCGTGCGTGAGCCGTGCGAGGTTGCAGGCTGCGCTCGGCAACCCGATGCCGACGAAGCAGACGCAGCCGTCCCACAACAGCCGCGCGGCCGCGATCGTCATCATCTCGTCGCGGGTCCAGTCGCTCATGCGGCCGCCCGCAGGCGCGCCAGGAAGGCCGCGTGATCACGACAACCGAGCACGTGCTCGTCCATCCAGGCGCGGAAGGTCTCGCGGTCGCGCGCGAGCGCGTCCCACCGCCGGTAGAACGCGTTGTCGCGCGAGTAGTGATCCTGCACGTACGACGGATAGGCGCCGCCCGGACAATGTGCCACGGCCGTGACGATCCAGTGCGGCAACACGATTGCGTTCATCGCGGGAGGCAATGCGTCTACGATCTCCTCGACCGTGACGATCAGCACCTGGGCCGCGAGCGCGGCTTCGCGCTGCGCTCCGACGATCCCGTGCACCGCCACGTTGCCGTTCACGTCGGCCCGCTGCGCGTGCAGGATCGTGACGTCCGGGTTGAGCGCGGGCACGGCGGCGAGCCGCTCGCCCGTGAACGGGCATTCGACACTGCGCACGCGCGGATTCGCCTCCGCCAGGTCGGTGCCGAGGTAGCCGCGCAGCGTCGCGAATGGCAGGCGTGCAGCCCCTGCGCAATAGGCCGCGGCGACTCCCGCGTGCGTGTGCTCGTCCAGCTCGAGTGGGCCCGGCCAGCC
>JAJTCR010000393.1 GCA_021325695.1 Steroidobacteraceae bacterium
CATCGACGAGCGCGGCCGCTTGCCACCGGCCACCGAGTTCGCGATGGCGTGTCCGTCCGCGTCGACGGCCTTGAACGAAAAATCGGTCAGCTGGTTGTTGAGGAAGAAGCCGCCCACCGCGCGGCCCGAGCCGAACAGTGATTCGACCGACGTCGTCATCGACACGACGTCGCCCTCGGCGTCGACCACGACGAAGTGGCTCGTGCCGGCGACGTCGAGCGTTGCGTCGCGTCCCCGCCGCGTGAGCGACGCCCCGGGCGGCGTGCCGGGTTCGGGCGCCGCGGCCGCCGCGCGGTCGCCGATCGATCGTGCGCGCTCATCGAGGTAGCGCGGATCGAGCAGTCCCTCGACCGGCACGGGCACGTGATCCGGATCGGCGACGTAGCGGTCGCGGTCGGCGTACATCAGGCGACTCGCCTCCGCGAAGACGTACCAGGCCTGCGCATCGGCCGGGCCGCGCTCGGCGATGTCGGTGCGCTCGAGCAGCCCGAGCAACTGGAGCAGGCTTACGCCGCTCGAGGGCGGCGGCGGCACGCAGACCAGGTAGACCCGAAACGGCTTGCAGACGGGGGGCGTGACGAGCGGCCGGTACGCCGCCACGTCGGCGAGCGTGAGCGTGCCGGGGCGCGGCGCGTCGTGCGTGCGGGCGACGATCTGCGCGGCAAGCGGTCCTTCGAGCAACGCGCGCGACCCGCGATCGGCGATCGTGCGCAACGTCTGCGCGTAGGCTGCATTGCGCAGCGTGTCGCCGGCGCGCACCCGCGTGCCGTCCGGCTTGCTGAAGAGCGCGGTCGCGTCCGGCAGGGTGGCCTGCGTGAAGGTGCTGTTGACGAACCGGCCGAGACGTTGCGGCACGACGAAACCTTCCTCGGCGGCGCGGATCGGGGCACCGAACAGTTCTCGCCACGGGCGCTTGCCGAAACGCTCGTGCGCGAGGCCGAGCATCGCCACCGCGCCCGGCACGCCCGTTGCGCTTCCGCTGGTCACGGCGTCCGCATACGCGAGCGGCGCACCGGTCTCGTCGAGAAACATGTCGGGCGTGGCCGCGGCCGGCGCGGCCTCGCGCCCATTGAAGGCGGTGACTGTCCGCGTCTGCGCATCGTAATGCAGCATGAATGCGCCACCGCCCAACCCCGAGCTCTGCGGCTCGACCAGGCCGAGCGTCGCCTGCACGGCGACAGCGGCATCGACGGCACTGCCGCCCGCCCGCAGCACCTCGAGCCCCGCATCCACCGCGACCGGGTTCGCGGCCGAGACGCCGGCCCGCGCGGCGCTGCGGACCTCGACCGTTGCCGGGACGGTCGGGGGCAGCGGCTCGGGTGTCGGATTCGTCCGGCACGCGGCCAGGCCGAAGCCGAGCAACAGCAAGGCGATCATGCGGCCGCGGGCGGCCGGACGTGGGGTCGGCGTGGGCATGCGGGGGAAAGCGTGGCGGTTCGAGGAGCCCGACAATAGACTGTCGGCCCTCCCGCCGTCGAGACGAGCCGACCCGATGCCGCGCGCTGTCCACCCGCTGGTCCACCGCGTCCTGACCCTGCTGGCCATCGCCGCGTGCGGCGCGGCCGTCGCACAACCGCAGCCCGTGGATCGGCCGCCGAGCGGCGGCACCGTCGTCCCGCCGCGGCCGACGACGGTCGTGGTGCAGGCGGGGCGTGTGCTCGATCGGCCGGGGCGCGCTCCGCGCGGGCCGAGCACGATCGTGATCCGCGACGGGCGCATCAGCGAGATCCGCGCGGGCTTCGTCGACGTGCCGGAGGCGGACCGCGTGCACGACCAGCGCACGCGCTTCGTGCTGCCCGGCCTGATCGACAGCCACGTGCACCTCGATTCCGACGCGGGCGGCCAGCAGGCGCAGCTCGAGGACGTGCAGCTCTCGACCGCCCAGTTTGCGTACCAGGCGCTCGCCAACGCGCACAAGACGCTGCGCGCGGGCTTCACCACGGTGCGCAACCTCGGCGACCGTCACGGCGTGACGCTCGCGCTCCGAGACGCGATCCGCGCGGGCAAGGTGATCGGGCCGAACATCGTCGACGCGGGCCGCTCGATCTCGACGACCTCGGGCCACATGGACTCGGCCCTCGGGTATCGCGAGGAGTTTCGCGACGTGCTGCACGCGGGCGGCAACCTCTGCGACGGCGTGGAGTCGTGCCGGCGTGCGGTCCGCGCGCAGGTCGGCCGCGGCGTGGACGTGATCAAGATCGCGACGACCGGCGGCGTCAACAGCCAGGTCGGCGCGGGTCTCGGCCAGCAGATGTTCGGCGACGAGGCGCGCGCGATCGTCGAGACGGCGAAGCTCTACGGCAAGAAGGTGGCCGTGCACGCCCACGGGGCGGACGGCATCGCGGTCGCGCTCGCCGCGGGCGTCGACTCGATCGAGCACGGCACCCTGCTCGAGGAGGCGACGATCGCCACGATGGCGAAGCAGGGCACGTACTACGTGCCGACGCTGTCCACCGTGAACGGCTACATCGAGCGGCTCGCCACGAATCCCGACGCATATTCGCCGGAGGTGCGCGCCAAGGTCGACTGGCGCATCAAGGCGACCGGCCGGTCGCTCGAGCAGGCCGTGCCCCGCGGCGTGAAGATCGCCTTCGGCACCGACGCCGGCGTGAGCAAGCACGGTCGCAATGCCGACGAGTTCGAGCTGATGGTCAAGCACGGCATGACGCCCGCGACCGCGATCCAGGCCGCCACCGTCAACGCGGCGGACCTGCTCGGCCTCGACGATGTCGGCTCGCTCGAGACGGGCAAGCGCGCCGACCTGATCGCGGTCGACGGTGACCCGCTCGTCGACGTGAAGGTGCTGAAGCGTGTGCCGTTCGTGATGAAGGACGGCCGCGAGTTCGGCGCGGGGGCCGGCTGAGCATGGCCACGCGACG
>JAJTCR010000394.1 GCA_021325695.1 Steroidobacteraceae bacterium
GATGTCGGGCCGCGTCGACAGCGCCTGTCCGAACTTGATGAAGACCGGGCCGAGTTCTTCGAGCGCGCGTCTCAGGCGCACGCCGCGCGACTCGCTGCCACGCGGCTTGCCATCGATGAACTCGCGCAGGCCATAGCGCGCAACCACGCGCTGGATCTGCCACAGCCGCGCGATCCGGCCGATCACGCGTCGCGGAGCCGGGTCGACGCCGTTGCGCGCGGTTCGGCGCCGGATTCGAGGCGCTTCAACCGCGCTTCGAGACGCTCGAGCGCATCGCGCGTGTCGTCGACTTCGTCCATCCATTCACCGACGTCGCGTGCGCGCGCCAGGTCGTAGGTCTCTTCGCGCAGATATTCGGCGCCGTGATCGGCCATGCGCCGCGTGTTGCCGCGCGTCCAATCGAACGCCTTGCGCAGGCCGCCGACGAGGCGATGCGCCGCGACGCCGCCGAGCAGCGGCGCGAGCCACTCCTCCGGATCGAAGCCCACCCGCGTCACCATGTCGCGGAATTCGGCGAGCAGTTCGGCATCGCCTTCGACGGTGAGTCCGGGGAAATGCGTTCCGCCTTCGGCGGCAAGGCTGAGCGAGCGCATCAGCGCGCTCGGGCTGCCGCTCACGCGCACTTGCGGAGGATTCGGCGGCTCGGGCATCACGCGTACGCCGGAGTCGATGAACTCGAGCGTCAACGCCAGGGATCCCGACGGCAGCGCGAGCTCGATGCAGCGCCCCGACAGGCGCGCGCAATCCTCGATCACCGAGGGTTCTCGCCGCAGATAGCGGTTGAGCGCGATCTCGGCCGCGGCGCACAGCACCGGAGGGGTGCTCACCGGCTTACCTCGTGCACGAGACCGGCCCCTGCCGCACCCACGCTGCGCGACACGGTGTCGTGGCCGCCCCGCTGGCACCGAGTCGGCGCGCTCATTCCAGACGGAAACCGCGATGCACGGCCACCACGCCGCCGGTGAGGTTGTAGACCTGCGTGCGGCCGAATCCGGCCGCGTCCATCATCGACTTGAGCGTGGCCTGGTCCGGGTGCATGCGGATCGACTCGGCCAGGTAGCGATAGCTCGCCTCGTCGTTGGCGACCAGCCGGCCCATCAGCGGCAACAGCTTGAACGAGTACTGGTCGTAGATCTTCGACAGTCCTTCGCTCGTGGGCTTGGAGAACTCGAGCACGAGCAGTCGTCCGCCGGGCTTGAGCGCGCGACACATCGAGCGCAGCGCCTTGTCCTTGTCGGTGACGTTGCGCAGGCCAAAGCCGATCGTGATGCAGTCGAACGAGCCTTCGGCGAAGGGCAGGCACTCGGCATTGGCCTGCACGATCGGCAGGTTCACCACGCCGCGATCGGCCAGGCGGCGACGGCCTTCACCGAGCATCGCGGCGTTGATGTCGGAGAGCACCACCATGCCGCGCGGACCGACGCTTTTTGCGAACTCGCGCGACAGGTCGCCGGTGCCGCCGGCGACGTCGAGCACTTTTTCGCCCGACCGCACGCCGGCAAGATCGATGACGAAGCGTTTCCACAGCCGATGCACGCCCAGCGACATCAGGTCGTTCATCAGGTCGTACTTGGACGCCACCGAGTCGAAAACGCCGGCGACGCGCGCGCGCTTTTCGCCGACCGGCACCTGCTCGAAACCGAAGTGCGTGGTGCCGGAATCCGGCTTGGGGGAGTCGCTCACGAGGACGGCTTGGGCGGCGTGTATTTGCGGGGCTGCAGCGCGGCGAGTTTAACCACCTCGCTGTCACGGGACATTCGCATCTCGGCGAGCCTTTGCTCGTAGCTCGCCCAGTATTGGGCCTGGTTGCGGCCCAGGTCGTCGAGAACGTCCCAGGAGTACAGCCCGGTGTCGTGTCCGTCGTCGAACACCAGCTTCACCGCGTAGCGGCCCACGGGCTGGACGGCGCCGATGCCGACGCTGCGCTTGCCCCCGACCAGCACCGGCTTGCCATGCCCCTGCACCTCGGCCGACGGGCTGTGCACGCGCAGGTACTCGGCCGGCAGCCGGTAGGTCGTGCCGTCGGCATAGCCGACCTCGAGCTCGCGCGAGGCCTTGTGCAGCACGATGCGGACGGGACGGGGCGCGTTCATGACACGCTGCCGCGAACGAAGTGCGCTCGGGTGCGGGAATGAACGCGACGCGGCGACGCCGCCAGGTCGGAAGTGAGGTTTCGGGGGTGCGGAGCGGCTTTCATGGGAGGACCAGCATGGACGATGCGGCGGCGAGCGTCATGTCCGTCACTTGCCGATGCAGAAGCGGGAGAACACCGCACCCAGCAGGTCCTCGCTGGTGACTTCGCCGGTGATCTGGCCCAGCGCCCGGTGCGCGAGCCGCAGTTCCTCGGCCGCGATCTCCGCCGTGCCGGCCGTCGCAAGCGCGGCCCGGGCCGCGTCCAGATGCCGCTGCGCGACCCGCAGGGCGTCGAGGTGGCGTGCGCGCGCGGTGAATGCGCCTTCCCTGTTCTGCTCGAACCCGGCACGGGCGCGGATCATCGCGCGCAACGCATCCAGGCCCGCGCCTTCACGGGCGCAGATCCGCAATGCCGGGTGTCCTTCGAACTCGATCGCGCCGGCCGATGCACCGCTCAGGTCGCACTTGTTGAAGACCAGCACGCGCTCGACCTCGTCGGGCAGACGCGTGATCAGTTCGCGATCCTCGTCGGTCGGACCGGTCGTGTCGTCGACCACGAACAGCGCGAGCTCGGCGCGCGACAGCGCCTGCCAGGCGCGGCGGATGCCTTCGCCCTCGATCGCGTCGTCGGTCGGCCGCAGGCCCGCGGTGTCCACCAGCGTCAGCGGCAGGCCGTCGAGATCCAGGTGTTCGCGCAGCAGGTCGCGCGTGGTACCGGGGGTCGGGCTGACGATCGCCGCGTC
>JAJTCR010000021.1 GCA_021325695.1 Steroidobacteraceae bacterium
GCAGGTCGAAGCGTTCCAGCAGCGCATCGGCGAAATCGACGGACGCCGCCAGGGCCTCGTCGCCCAGATCGAACAGCACGAGAGCCGCGCGTTCCTGCTCGAGGACGACGTCTTCGAGGCGCAGGAAGAAGAGGAGCGGCGGCGCCAGGAATGGCTGGTCGAGCGTGAGATCGGCGCGGCGGCCAACCGCCCGCTGATCATGCCCTGGGCGACCGGGGGCGAAGACGACCGCCGCTACCGCAAGTCGCTCACGACCTCGCTGCTGATCTGTTTGCTGCTCGCGCTGCTCGTGCCGTTCGTCGACATCCCGTTGCCGGCCCCGTCGGAAGCGACCGTGAAGGTGCCCGACCGCGTGGTGCGGATGATGATGGAAAAGAAGCCGAAGCCGGCCCCGCGCGCCGAGGCGAAACCGTTGGAGCCGGAGAAGGTGGCGGAGCAGAAAGCGAGTGAGCAGGCCACGCCCAAGAAGCCAGTGCGGCAGCAGAGGCAGCAGAAGCCCGATACGCCCGCGGACCCGACGCCGGTCGACGTGACCAAACCCGAGAAGGGCATCCTCGCGTTCCGCGAGAAACTGGCCTCGCTCAAGAACGCGCAGGTCTCCTCGCAGCTAGGTCTGAACGCGAAGCTCAACAATGCCGACAATTCGTCGGGACCGCCCCAGCGTTCGATGCTCACGACCAACGCGCCGGGGACGAGTGGCGGCATCGCACTCGGCTCGTTGAGCCGCGGCCTGGGCGGCAGCAAGGGCAATGGCGGCGGCGGCATGGCCGGCGTGCAGGTGACGCGCGCGTCGAGCGCGATCGGCGGTGGCGGGGGCGCCAGTGCGACCGCCGGCGGCGACCGGCCACGTGCCGGCGCGCGTCCGTCGCGCACGGACGAGGAAATCCAGATCGTCTTCGATCGCTACAAGGCGTCGCTGTACCGGCTCTACAACCGCGAGTTGCGCAACGACCCCACGCTGCGAGGGCAGATGGTGCTGCGGCTGACGATCGAGCCGGACGGCGGCGTCTCGATGTGCGTGCTGCAGTCGTCGGACATGAACGCGCCGGGGCTGTCGGCCCAGGTCGTCGATCGCGTCCGCACGATCAATTTCGGCGCGAAGGACGTCGACGCGATCACGATCGTCTACCCCATCGACTTCCTGCCGGCGGCGTAGCGGCCGCAGCGACGGTGTAAGCGGACTACTGCAACGGGCCTGGAGACGAACACGAGCTGAACACTTGGTCACGACGCGATTTTGACAAGGGCAAAGCCATCGAAAGGTGGCGACGCAAAGTCACCGGTCTAACGGGCCCCGAGGCCCCACGACAGCGGGACCGCCGAAATCCAGTCTGCAACGCGGACTGCCTCGGTGCCCTTGCCGGAAATCGCCCGGCAGGTGGAACGAGGGCAAAGATGACTGTCAGCGTAAATAACAGCAGGAAATCGCGTGGCCACTGGATCCACCTCCAGTTGCTGCTCGCGTTCCTGCTGTTGCTGGGTGCGGCCTTCGGCGCGCGCGCGGAGGACTGCTCGGACTATCCCGGTGGCGTCCTCGACGGCGCCGCCGGCACGGTAGCGCCGACCCAGCTGAACATCGACCAGGACTGCAGGGTCCAGAACTACACGCAGGCCAACCCGTTCGACTCCAACGTCAACTTCGACACCGATCCGGGCGACCCGAGCTCGCAGCGGTACCTGATCATCTTCAACGACGTCTACTTCACCGGCCAGATGTCGTGCAACGACAACCACATTCACAACCACCGGCTCTGGTTCACGAACGGCACGATCGCGACCAATCTCCAGCCGCAATGCCGGGACCTGTTCATCCCGGTGGAGAAGATCGACAAGCAGACCCCGGCCGGCCAGACCACGGCCACGATCGGTGTGCCCTTCACCTACACGCTCACGATGCCGGTGATGTGGGACCCGCTCACCGGCACCGTCATCAACCAGAGCGGGTCGCTGGACGACCTGCACGGCGTCCTGCTGACGGACGACCTGAACGCGACCGGCGTCGACCTCACCTACCTGAGCCACGTCGCGTACATCCAGGGCACGAGCACGCCCGTGCCGCACACGTTCACCAACGTCGGCGGCCTGCTCACCTTCTCCGACTTCGGGATCATTCCGGCCGGACAGCAGATCATCATCGAAGTCACGGTGGTGCTCGAGGACACGCCGACGAACGTGGTCGGCACGACGTTCGTCAACACCGCGAAATGGTCGTTCGGTCGCCTGATCGACAACGTGTTCTACCAGCCGCTGCCGGGCGAGTCGGGCATCTCGCCGCCGTTGACGATCGCCGCCCCGAGGCTGGTCGTCACGAAGACCGGCCCGGCGACGATGAGTCTCGGGCAGTGGGGAACCTTCACGCTCGACGTCCACAACGCCGGGCAGTTCGAGGCGTGGAACGCGACGCTGCTCGACCGGTTGCCGGACGGCGCGACCGGCGGCATGTGCCAGCAGACGCCGGAACTGCTCGAGGCGCAGGTCTTCGCCGCCGACGGCGTGACGCCGGTCGTCGGCAAGGGGCCGCTCACTGCGGGAACCGACTACTCGCTCTCGTACACCGGCGCACCGACCTGCGAACTCCGGTTCACGGCGCTCACCGCCAAGGCGACCATCGGCGCGAACCAGCGGCTCGTGGTCCGTTACCGCACGCGGCTCGACCCCGACACGCAGAACGGCGCCACGCTCACCAACGTCGCCGGCGCGACCGAGTGGTTCAACGGCGCCGGCAGCAATCCGGATCGCGTCGCCTACCAGCGCACGCTGACCAACGGCACGCCGGGCACGGCCGACCACGAGGACGACCACACCGTCACCGTGGCCTTCGTGGGCGATTTCTTCGAGAAGACCGTCGCGAACCTGACGCGCGGAACGAACCCCGCGACGACGGCGCAGCCGGGAGATCGGTTGCGCTACACGCTGCGGCTGCGCAGCACCGGCGGCATCGGCAGCTTCACGCTGCGTGACGAACTCGACGCGCTCAATGCGAGCGCATCGTTTGCACCGGGTACGCTGACCCTCGTCGGCTCGCTCCCGGCAGGCGCGATCAACAACACCAATCCGGTCGGCGGCTCCAGGGGCACCGGCCTGATCGACATCGGCAACCTGAGCCTGCCTGCCGGCGGCGAGCTGCTGCTGCAGTTCGACGTCACGCTGGCCGCTGCGCTGGTCGAGGACACGGTGGTCGCCAACCAGGGCGTGATCGTGGTCGGCGGCACACCCTTCGCGCTCAGCGACGACCCGAACGTCAACGGCCTGGCGGATCCCACCGTGGCCGGGGACGAGGACCCGACGCGGATCACGATCACGCTGCCGATGCCGGCGGCACTCGCGAAGGCGAACACGCAGTCGACCGCGGCGGTCGGCGAGGTCTTCCGCTACAGGATCACCGTCCCGTCGACGCCATTCACGTTCCCGCTCTACGACGTGCGGATCCTCGACGACCTGGGCGCGTCGGCCGCCGACCTCCGCTTCGTCAGCGTCACCAAGATCTCCGGGTCGCAGCCCTGGACACCGGTCAACCTCGGCACGGCGACCAACCTCGTGATCGCCGACCCGACGATCGGCATCGACATTCCGGCGGGCGAGCAGGTCGTCATCGAAATCGCGGTGCTGCTCGAAAACACCGCGACCAACGTCGCCGGCCTGCAGTTCACGAACGCCGCGTCGTACCTGTTCAACCGCATCAACGGCAACGTCACGACCCAGCGGCCGGGCGGGCCCGGCGCGACCACGCCGATGACGATCGTGGCGCCGGACCAGCTCACGCTGGAGAAGAGCGGTCCCGCCGACATGGGCATCGGCGTCCCGGCCACGTTCACGCTGGACGTGCACAACCCGAGTGCCGGTGCCGCGTGGGGCCTCACGATCACCGATCGCCTGCCGGAGACCGCCACGGGCGGCATGTGCGACGCCTCGCCGACGCAGGTCACGGCGCAGCTGTTCCAGTCCGACGGGTCCACCGCGGCGGCGCCCCCGCTCGTCGCGGGCACCGACTTCTCGATCACGTTCGCCGGCGACCCCACGTGCACGCTCACGCTCAAGCTGCTGACGCCGGCGGCCGCGATCGGTTCGGGCCAGCACCTGATCGTCCGCTACCAGGCGCTGCTCGACACGGACACGGAGAACGGCACGTCGCTCACGAACGTCGCGGGCGCTACGGAGTGGTTCAGCGCGAACCCCTCGAACCCGGCCGCCGCGGGCCAGCTCGTCACGTACACGCGCTCGCTGACCGACGGCACCGTGGGCGTGCTCGACCACCAGGACGCGCACACGACGCTCGTGTTGCGGCCCACCATGCGATTCGACAAGACCGTGGTCAACCGGACCACCGGCGCCAATCCGGCGACGGAGGCGACGCCGGGCGACACGCTGCGTTACACGCTGCGGGTCGAAAACCTGTCGGACGTCGAACTCACCGGCTTCATGCTGCGCGACGAGCTCGACCGGCTCAATGCGGTCGCGGCATTCGCGCCGGGCACGCTCGCGATCGTCTCGGCCCCTGCCGGCGCGGACGTGACCGCCACGAACCCGAGCGGCGGCGCCAGCGGCACCGGCCTGCTCGAGGTCCGCAACCTCACGCTGCCCGCCTCGGGCGGGGTCGTGACGGTGGTGTTCGACGTCACGCTGGCGCCGGTCATCGCCAATGGCACGGTCGTGACGAACCAGTCGTACCTCAACGTCAACGCCGCCACGCTCGCGCTCAGCGACGACCCGAACGTGAACGGCGTGGCGAGTCCGGACGTGCCGAACGACGACGATCCGACGCGCGTCAGGATCGTGTCCGCGCCCACGCTGGTCGTGCAGAAGATTTCCACCGACCTGACCGACGACCCGAACGTGCTGCTCGCCGGGGAGACGCTGCGCTACACGATCACCGTGAGCAACGTCGGCACCGACAACGCCACCGGCGTCGTGTTGCGCGACGCGATTCCCGTCAACACCACGTACGTCGCGGGCAGCACGACGCTGAACGGCGCGGTCGTGGGCGACGTCGCGGGCCTCGCGCCGCTCGTCAACGGCATGGCGATCAACGCGCCGGTCGATGCAACGGCCGGATCGATGCCGGCGGGTCCGGTCGGCAGCGCGACGCACGTCGCCACGATCACGTTCGACGTCGTCGTCGACGCCTCGGTGATCGACGGCACCGTGATCTCGAACCAGGGTTTCGTCAGCGCCCCGTCGGCCGGCATCACCGACCGGCCGTCCGACGACCCGGCCACGCCGATCGTCGACGACCCGACCCGCGACATCGTCGGCAGCCTGCCGCTCATGTACGCGGACAAGCGCGTCGTGCTGCAGGGCGACCTCGGGTCGCCGGGCATCGTCGACCCGGGCGACGGGCTGCGTTACACGATCACGGTGACCAACACCGGCGCGGTCCCGGCGACCAACGTGGTGCTCACGGACGCGGTGCCGGTCAACACGACCTACGTGGCGAACACGACGACGTTGAACGGCGCGGCCTACGGCCAGCCGGACGGCGGCGCGGCGCCGCTGGCCGCCGGCATCACGATCGGCACGCTCGCGGCCGGTGCGAGCGCCACGGTGCAGTTCGACCTGCGCGTCGACGCCGGCACCCCCGCAGGCACCGTGATCAGCAACCAGGCGGTCGTCCGCAGCGCGGAGATTCCGAGCCTGCTGACCGACGGCGACGGCAACCCGGCGACGGGCCCCGAGCCGACGGTCGTGGTCGTGGGCGCCGGACAGCAGCTCACGATCTCGAAGGACGTCACGGTCGTCGGCGGCGGTGCCGCGATCGCGGGCGCGACGGTCGAGTACGTCGTGCGCGTCACGAACGTGGCCTCGGTGCCCGCGCAGGCCGTCGTCATCACGGACGACCTGGCGGCCAACCAGGCCGGCCAGCTCACCTACGTGGCCGGTTCGGCGACCATGAACGGTTCCACGACCGGCGTGAGTGTCGCCGGCACGATCATCACCGCCAACTATGGCGCCACAGCCGGCGCCCTGGCGGCGGGCGGGTCCGTCGTGCTGCGGTTCCGCGCGACGCTGGGCTCCGCCCTCGCGGTCGGCACCACCGTGACGAACACGGGCGTCGTGAACTGGAACACGCCGGCCCAGACGGCCAGCGCGAGCGTCTCGGTCAGCATCGGCGGCGTGCCGGGAGTGGGCGTGCTGAACGGCGCCGCGTGGCACGACGCGAACTTCGACGACGTGCAGGACGGCGCCGAGCGGCCGCTCGTGGGCTGGACAGTCGACCTGTACCGCGACGACCAGGTCGTGGCCTCGGTGCAGGTGGACGCGGCGGGCGTCTACCGCATCAGCGGCCTGCAACCGAACGACGTCTCCGGCACGCGCTACGAGGTGCGCTTCCGGGCGCCCGGCGCCGGCGCGCGCACGGCGTCGCTGGGTCGCGCGGCGTCGCCGTTCACCAACGGCCCGCAACGCATCACCGCCATCGTCGTCGGGTCGGGCACGAACCTGCAGGGCCTGAACCTGCCGATCGACCCGAACGGCGTGGTCTACAACTCCGTGGCGCGCACGCCGATCCCCGGTGCGACGCTGACCCTGCTCGGCGCCGGCAGCGGCGCCTCGCTGCCATCGAGCTGCTTCGACGACCCGTCGCAGCAGGGGCAGGTCACGCTGGGCGGCGGTCACTACAAGTTCGACCTGAATTTCAGTGACCCGGCCTGCCCGAGCGGCGGCGATTACCTGATCGCCGTCACCGCACCGGGCACGTCGTACGTCGCCGGCTATTCACAGATCATTCCGCCGACCTCCGGCCCGACCACGGCATCGCTGTCGGTCCCGTCGTGCCCGGCGAGCGCGGACGACGCGATTCCAGCCACGGCGCTCCATTGCGAGTCGCAGGTCTCCGAGTTCGCACCCGCGGTGGCGGTGCCGGCGCGCAGCGCGGGGACCGTGCACCACGTGCACCTGCGTCTCGACGGCAGCCAGGCGCCGGGCTCGAGCCAGATCTTCAACAACCACATCCCGCTCGACCCGGAGCTGAGCGGCGCGCTGGCAATCTCGAAGTCCACGCCGCTCATGAACGTCACGCGCGGGCAGCTCGTGCCGTACACGATCACGGTCAACAACGTGGCCGGGCTCGCGCTCACCGACGTGGCGATCGTCGACCGCTATCCGGCCGGATTCACCTACGTCGAAGGTTCCGCGCGTCTCGACGGCGTGCCGACCGAACCGTCGGTCGCCGGACGTGAACTCCGGTGGGGTGGCCTGGCGCTCGCCGGCTCGGCGCAGTACACGGTCCAGTTGCTGCTGGCCGTCGGCGCGGGCGTCACCGAGGGCGAATACGTCAACCGCGCCCAGGTCGTGCACGGGCTGACCGGCAATGCGATGTCCGGGGAAGCCACGGCGACCGTCCGCGTGATGCCGGACCCGACGTTCGACTGCACCGACGTGACCGGCAAGGTCTTCGACGACGGCAACCGCAACGGCGTACAGGACAGCGGCGAGCGTGGCCTCCCGGGCGTGCGCCTGTCGACGGCCAACGGGCTGGTCGCGACCACCGATGCGCACGGCCGCTATCACATCACCTGCGCCGTCACGCCGGACGAGGCCCGCGGCAGCAACTTCGCGCTGAAGCTCGACGACCGCACGCTGCCGAGCGGCTTCCGCATGTCCACGGACCAGATGCAGGTCAGGCGCGCGACGCGCGGCAAGGCGCTCAAGTTCAACTTCGGCGCCTCGATCTACCGCGTCGTGGGCCTCGACATCGCCGACGACGTCTTCGAGCCGGGCACGGTCACCATGCGGATCCAGTGGCGCCCGCGCGTCGACCTGCTGCTCGAGGAACTGCGCAAGGCGCCGGCAGTGCTGCGCCTGTCGTACGTCGCCGACCTCGAGGACCCGGCGCTGGTCGAGCGGCGCATGGCCACGCTCAGGAAGCAGATCGGCGACGCATGGGAGGCGATGAATTGCTGCTACCCGCTCACCATCGAGCCGGAGGTCTTCTGGCGCCTCGGTGCACCGCCGAAGCAGCCCGTCGTGCGCGTGCCGGAGAGCAGCAGGTGAACGCCATGACACAGCGCCCTCGACTCCTGCCCCTCATCGTCGGTTGCCTGGTGCCACTGATCGCGGGCGCCGACGCCGCTCCGGTGTCCGTGACCGACCTCGGCGAGCCGGTCGAACGGCAACTCTCCGACGACCAGACGTTCGGCGAATGGATGCAGGACACCGAACTGCTCCGGACCGAGCGCGGCGACCGCCTCGAGGTGCAGCAGGTCGCGGGCGAGGAACTGCAGACCGTGAAGCTGCGCAACTTCGTCCCGCCCATCCGCTTCGAGTCCGGCGTGGCGCAGATTCCGCGCAGTTACGTCGACAAGCTGGCCGAAGTGCTCGAGGGGCTGCGCGACCACACCAACGTGCGCGTGCATTTCGTCGGACACGCGGACTCGCAGCGCCTGTCGACGACCCTGGCCCGCGTGTTCGAGGACAACTCGGGACTCTCGCGCGAGCGCGCCGGCGAGGTGGCCGAGCACTTCAAGAACGCCCTTGGCCTGCCGGCCGACGCCATCGCGTACGAGTGGGCCGGCGACTCGCGGCCGATCGCGTCGAACGCCACGCCCGAGGGACGCGCGCTCAACCGCCGCGTGGAAATCGAGGTCTGGTACGACGAGCCGCGCCGGACGGTGCGCGAGCAGGAAGTGCTCGTCGCCGAGGAAATCAAGCGGATCAAGGTCTGCCGCATGGAGACCGTCTGCAAGTTGAGCTACCAGGAAGGCCACGCGCGCCGCGCGCGCGTGCGCAACCTCGTGCTGCCCCTGCGCTACGAGGACGAAAGCACGTCGGTCCCGGCCGAGTTCACCGAGCAGGTCCGCAAGGCCCTCGTGAACCTCGGCGACAAGCAGCACGTCGTCGTGCGCTTCATCGGTCACAGCGACGACGTGGCCCTGACCGGGCGCAACGAGCGAATCTACGGCGACCACGTCGCGTTCTCGAAGGCCCGCGCGCGACGCGTGGCACTGGAGGTCCAGGACGTGCTCGGCCTGCCGACCGCCGCGATCGACAGCGACGGCCGAGGTTCGGCGTATCCCGTCGCCTCGAACGACACGGCACAGGGACGCGCGCTGAACCGTCGCGTCGACGTGGAGTTCTGGTACGACGACCCGCTGCAGCAGCTGCCGGACGAGCCGCAGACCTGTCCGGACGCGGGCGATCCGGAAATGGTCACGCGGGTCTACGACCCGCCCTGGGGCAGCATCGCGCCGCTGCAACTGGAGAACGGCAAGCCGCTGGTGCCCGCGGGTTACGCCGCGTCGCTGCGCCGGGCACTCGACGACGTCGCCGGGCGCACGAACCCGCGCCTGCGGTTCACCGGCTACACGCGCAACGAGCGGCTGGATCGGCGCACCGCGTCCGTCTACGGCGACGACGTCGGCCTGTCGGCGGCGCGTGCCCGGCGCGCGATGGAGGAACTCAAGCAGGAACCGGCGCTGGCGGGCGCCGGCGCGGAACACGAAGGTCGCGGCTACGTGCAGTCGGACGACGTCGTCAACCAGGGCTTCCTGCAGGGCCAGGACTCGTTCGTGCGCGTGCAGGTCGTCTACGACGAGCCGGCCCCGCTCGACGACCTCGAGGGCGTCGACGTGACGCGGATCACCCGCGAACTCACGCCGAAGAGCCCGTACGCGCTCAACCTGATGCGCATCACCGTCGATGGCAAGCCGATCGACGACCCGAACCGCAGCTCCTCCGACGTGCAGCGTTGCACCGACGTCGCGCTCGAGGATGCGAAGATCCAGTTCAAGTTCGACAACCTCGCATCGCGCCCGCGTCTCGCGGTCGCGGCGCACCCGAACGCCGTGGCAATCACCGACCTGGGCGACGGTCCGGTCGCCGACTCCGTGCGCTTCAGGATGTACTCGAACTACGCGGCCTTCATCGATCGCGCGGAGGTTCGCGTGTTCGCGCGCGGGCAATCGTTGCGGTCGGAGCCGCTCGTCGTCGCGGCGGTCGACGGTGCCGGGCTCGCCGAGTGGCAACCGACGGTCGAACAGCTCGCCATTCCCTCGCATGAACTGCAGTTCGTGCTGCGCGCATACGACGCGAGCGGCAACTTCGACGAGACCGAGGCACAGCCGCTGTGGATCAACCACGAGCCGGGCGGCGCGCCCGCCGAGGTGAGTGAGCCGGAGCAGGCGGCCGGTGGCGGCGACGGCATCGCGGTCGAGGAGCCGGTCGAGGCCGCGGGCGTCGCGGCGCCGACGTCCCCTGCGGCCCGGGAACTGCTCGCCACTTATGGCGAGAGCAGCCTGGCCCTGCACAACATCCGGCTGGGCAGCGGCACCGTCAAGGTCCAGGGCAGCGGCGTGCCCGCGAACCATTCCGTGTGGGTGGCGGGCCGGCAGGTGCCGGTGGACGTTAGCGGCAACTTCGTCGCCGAGGAAATCCTGCCTGACGGCGCGCACACGGTCGAAGTGGCCGTGCTCGACGACGCGGGCAACGGGTCGCTCTACCTGCGCGACCTCGAGTTCA
>JAJTCR010000395.1 GCA_021325695.1 Steroidobacteraceae bacterium
AGCATGACCATATTGACCTACGTGCTGGCGTTCCTCGTGGCCATCGGCGTGCTCGTCGCGGTCCACGAGTACGGCCACTTCTGGATGGCCCGGCGCATGGGCATCAAGGTGCTGCGCTACTCGATCGGGTTCGGCAAGGTGCTCTGGTCACGGCGCGCTGCAGATGGGTGCGAATACGCCTTTTCTGCAATCCCGCTCGGAGGTTACGTCAAACTCCTCGACGAACGCGAAGGTCCCGTGCCACCCGAATTGCTCACGCAGGCCTACAACCGCAAGCCGGTCTGGCGTCGCATCCTCGTGCTGCTGGCCGGGCCGTTCGCCAACTTCCTGTTCGCCGCCGTCGCCTACTGGATCCTGTTCGTGGTCGGCATTCCGGCGCTCAAGCCAGTCATCGGCGACGTCATCGCGGACTCCCCGGCCGCGGCGGCGGGGTTGCGGTCGGGGGATTCCATCGTCGCCGTGGCCGGTGCGCCGGTCGCGACGCGCGAAGGCGCGGTGCTCTCGATCCTCGACCGACTCATGGACGGCGCGCCGATCGAGCTCACGGTCCGCGCCGACGAAGGCGAGGGCAGCCCGCGCACGCTCGACCTCGCCATCGAAGGCGACCGTCGCGGTCTCACGGAACCGGGCGCGCTGCTGCCCGGCCTCGGGTTCGATTTCTGGTACCCGACGGTGCCGACCGAGATCGGCAAGATCGTGCCCGGCAGCCCGGCCGCGCGGGCCAACCTCGCCCTGGGCGACCGCATCGTCGCGGTCGACGGCGAACCGGTTGCGGATTTCGCGTCGCTCGTCGAACGGGTCCAGCCGAGCCCCGGCAAGACGCTGCGATTCACGATCGAACGCAAGGGCGGGACCTTCGAGGTTCCCATCGAAGTCGAGTCGCAGCGCGACGGCGCACGACTCGTCGGTCGCATCGGCATCCAGCCGGTGCCGAACCTCGCAGTCCCCGACAACATGCGCGCGCTCGAACGTTACGGCGTCGTGCAGTCGGCGGGCCGCGCGGTCGGCAAGACCTGGGACATGTCGGTGCTCAAGGTGCGCATGATCTGGAACGTGGCCACCGGCGACGTCTCGGTCAAGAACCTGAGCGGCCCGATCAACATCGCCGAGTACGCCGGTTTCTCGGCGCGACAGGGCATACTGTCGTTCCTTTCGTTCCTCGCCATCGTGAGCGTGAGCCTGTTCGTGTTGAACCTGCTGCCCATCCCGATCCTCGACGGCGGCCAGGTGGTCTACCAGGTCGCCGAGCTCGTCAAGGGCAGCCCGCTTTCGGATCGCGCGCAGGCGGTGGGCCAGCAGATCGGCATCCTGCTGCTGCTCGTGCTGATGAGTTTCGCGTTCTACAACGACCTGTCACGGTTGTTCAGCTGAGCCAGGATTTCCCGATAACAATGCGACTGAAGCACGCGGCCGTCCTCCCGGCCCTCCTCGCCGTACCCGCCGTTCTCGCCCAGCCCGCAGCCGGGCCGGAATTCACCGTCGGCGACATCCGGATCGAGGGCCTGCAGCGCATCACCGAGGGCACGGTCTACAACTACCTGCCGGTCAACATCGGCGACCGCCTCGACCAGCGCCGCATCGACGAGGCGCTCCGTGCGCTCTATGCGACGGGGTTCTTCCGCGACGTGGAGCTGCGCCGCGACGGCGGCACGCTCGTGATCGCCGTGCTCGAACGGCCTTCGATCGAGGCATTCACGATCACGGGCAACAAGGACATCAAGACGGAGGACCTCGAGAAGTCCCTGCGCAACGTCGGCCTCGCGCGCGGCAAGACGTTCAACCAGTCGACGCTCGACGAGGTCACGCGCTACCTGACCGACCAGTATTACTCGCGCGGCAAGTACGCGGTGAAGGTCGACACCAAGGTCGAGGAAGTGCCGGGCAACCGCGTCAAGATCGCAGTCGACGTCGCCGAGGGCAAGCGCTCCCGGATCCGCCAGATCAACGTCGTCGGCAACGAGGCGTTCACCGACGAGGAGCTGCTCGAGGAATTCAAGCTCAGCACGCCGAACTGGCTCTCGTGGTATCGCCAGGACGACCGCTATTCGCGCGAGGAGCTGTCGGGCGACATCGAAAAGCTGCGCTCGCACTACCTCGACCGCGGCTACGCCAACATGGAGGTCGAGTCGACGCAGGTCGCGATCGCGCCCGAGAAGGACGACATTTACGTCACGCTGAACGTCAAGGAAGGCGAGGTCTACCGCGTCTCCGACATCAAGATCGCGGGCAACCTGGTCGTGCCGGAGGAGCAGTTGCGCGCGATGCTCGCCGTGCGTCGCGGCGACATCTTCTCGCGCAAGCAGATCACGACCACGACCGAGCTCATGCAGCTGCGCCTCGGCCAGGACGGCTACGCGTTCGCGAAGATCGACCCGGTGCCGAAGGAAAACCCCGAGACCAGGGAAATCGAGATCACGTTCCTGGTCGATCCCGGCAATCGCGCCTACGTCCGCAACATCACCTTCAGCGGCAGCACCGGCATCAACGACGACGTGCTGCGGCGGGAGATGCGGCAGATGGAGGGCGGATACCTGTCGAATGCGGCCGTGGAGCGCTCCAAGCAGCGCCTGCAGCGGCTCCCGTTCATCGAGGAAGTCGAGGTCGAGACCAACCCCGTCCCGGGCACGCCAGACCTGGTCGACGTCGACTACAACATCAAGGAAGGCCTCCCCGGCCAGTTCAGCGGCGGCATCGGCTACTCCGAATCACAGTCCGTGCTGTTGAACGGCAGCTTCGTGCACAGCAACTTCATGGGCACCGGCAACCGCGTCGCGGCCGAGGTGAACGCCGGCCAGTACAGCAAGGTCTTCAGCCTGTCGCACACCGACGCGTACACCACGATCGATGGCATTTCGCGCACGCTGTCAGCGA
>JAJTCR010000396.1 GCA_021325695.1 Steroidobacteraceae bacterium
CGTCCCCGTCCGCCGCGACGGCCTCGTGAGCCGGCGGCAGGCGCATCGGCCGCGAGCATCGGGCAGCCGGGGCGCAGCCGTCGCTTCTGTCGCGGACCTTCGATGCGGGACGGTCGTCGAGTCGTACGGGCGACGCGTCGTGGTGCTGGCGGACGAAACTGCGGAGCGCCTCGGTTGCAAGGTCCGCGGGCGAAAGCTCGCAGTCGTCGCCGGCGACCGCGTTTCGTTGCAACGCGAGTCGGGCCGCGACGACGGCGCCTGGCTTGTCGTCGATCGGCTGCCCCGTCGCAACGTGCTGATGCGCACGGACAGCCGGGGCCTCGACGAATCGATCGCCGCAAACCTCGACCAGCTCGGTATCGTCGTGGCGCCGCGACCCACGTGCGACCCCTTCATCGTCGATCGGTATATGGCCGGCGCCGGCTACGCGGGCATTACGCCGTTACTGGTCGTGAACAAGCAGGACCTGCTCGGTGGCGGGGAATACAGCGAAGGTGATTTCGCCTTCGTCGAAACCTTTCGCCGGATCGGTGTCCCCGTCGCGCACGTCTCGGCCAAGAAGGGCTCCGGGCTGGATCAACTGATTAAATGCCTGCAGGGCAAGCGCACGCTGCTGGCCGGACAGTCCGGGGTGGGCAAGAGCTCGCTGACCAACGCGTTATGTGCGGATGCGTACCAGGCCACCTCGGAGCTGTCGGCCGGCACCGGCGCAGGCCGCCACACGACGGTGTCCTCGGTCATCGTCCAGTTGCCGTGGGGTGAACTCGCCGATTCGCCCGGCGTACGCGATTACGCGCCGCCCGTGGTCGAGCCGAAGTCCGTGCAGGTCGGCTACGTCGAGATCGCGGAGCGGGCCGTCGGGTGTCGATTTCAGGACTGCGTCCACGTCCGGGAACCCCAGTGCGCAGTCCTTGACGCGGTCGCGGCCGGTGAGATCGACCCGCGCCGTCTCGAGAGCTATCACCGGCTGCTCAACCTTACCCGCCAGCTCGATGAAAAGCGGGGGTGGCGGGCGTAAAAGGCCTTTTCTGCCACCATGGACTGCCTCCACGGTCGACCGCCGGATCGGACTGGTATGATGCTGCGCCGCAAAGGCCCAGCGACTGAAGAGGAGTGGAGCGCGTGCGCAGAATCATGGTCGGTGTCAAACGCGTCGTGGACTACAACGTCCGGATTCGTGTCAAGCCGGACAACACGGGCGTCATCACCGAAGGCGTCAAGATGAGCATCAATCCCTTCGACGAGATTGCGCTGGAAGAAGCGCTCCGGACGAAGGAGAAGGGTCTGGCCGACGAGGTCCTCGCCGTCAGCATCGGCCCTGCCGATACCCAGCAGCAGCTGCGCACGGCGCTGGCGATGGGTGCCGACCGCGCGATCCTGGTGCAGACGGACGTGAACCTGCCGCCGCTGTCGGTCGCGACGATCTTCCAGAAACTCGCCGAGGTCGAGCAGCCGTTCCTGGTCCTGCTGGGTAAGCAGGCCATCGACGAGGACAACGGCCAGACGGCGCAGATGCTGGCCGCGTTGCTAGACCGCCCGCAGGCTGTTTCGTGCTCCAAGGTCGAAATCGCCGACGGCAAAGCCACGGTGACGCGCGAGGTCGACACCGGTCTCGAGACGCTGCAGATCGACCTGCCGGCCGTACTGTCGGTGGACCTGCGTCTCAACGAACCTCGTTACGTGAAGTTGCCCGACATCATGAAGGCGAAGAAGAAGCCGCTCGATGTCAAGACCGTCGCCGACTTCGGCGTCGCTGCGGGAAGTACCTTCAAGACCGTCAAGGTCGAGGCGCCGCCCGCCCGCTCGAAGGGCATCATGGTCAAGGACGTAGCCGAACTCGTCGGTGCACTGAAGCAGAAGGGGTTGGTCTGATGAGCTGCAAGATCCTCGTCGTCGCCGAGCATGACGGCTCGAAGCTGAACGCCAGCACGGCCAAGGCCGTGACCTGCGCCTCGAAGGTGCCGGGCGCCACGGTCGACGTCGCGGTGCTGGCGGCCGACGCCTCCGCGCTCGGTGCGCAGGCCGCCGCCCTGGCCGGCGTGAACAAGGTGATCGTGGCCGAAAACCCGGCCAACCAGGAAGCCGTCGCCGCGATCTACGCGCCGCAGGTGGCGAAGCTCGCGGCCGGCTACACGCACGTGTTCGGGCCCTCGACGACGTTCGGAAAGGACGTCATGCCGCGTGTCGCGGCCTTGCTCGGCGTGAGCCAGGTCTCCGACGTCATGGCGGTCGAAGGCACCCACACGTTCAAGCGGCCGATCTATGCGGGCAACGCGATCCTGACCGTCGAAGTGCCGGCCGACGCCCCGGTCGTCGCGACGGTTCGCGTCGCCTCGTTCGAGGCCGCGCAAACCGGCGGCAACGCGCCCATCGAGAAGACGGAGCCCGCCGTCGCCCTACCCTCGCACACCCGTTTCGTTTCGCGGTCCGCAGCCGCGACCGGCCGGCCGGACCTGCAGTCCGCCTCCCGCGTCGTCTCGGGCGGCCGCGCGCTCGGCAGCGCCGATAACTTCAAGATCATCTACTCGCTCGCGGACAAGCTCGGCGCTGCGGTCGGCGCTTCGCGCGCCGCGGTCGACGCGGGGTACGTGCCGAACGACCTGCAGGTCGGGCAGACCGGCAAGATCATCGCGCCCGAACTCTACTTCGCCATCGGCATCTCGGGCGCGATCCAGCACATGACCGGCATCAAGGATGCGCGCACGATCGTCGCGATCAACAAGGACTCGGAAGCGCCGATCTTCGAGAGCGCCGACATCGGGCTCGTCGGCGACCTGTTCCAGATCCTGCCGGAACTCGAGAAGCAGCTCGGCTGACGTTCGTTGTTTTTCCTCCCTCTTCCGCGCATGCGGAAGAGGGAGCGTCGTCA
>JAJTCR010000397.1 GCA_021325695.1 Steroidobacteraceae bacterium
AAATACCGCAATGCGACGCACGGTGCCGCCGGCGTCGGGGACTTCCTCGGCCGGGAACACTCCTGCCGGTCGGGGACACTCCTGATTTTCACTTGAGCGGCGGCGCTTCGACTCCCGGGGTACGAATGTCGCGCTCTGATCTGAAAATCGGTTCCTGCGTCTCGACTTTGCACCCAGGCAGGCTGAATGCTCCGAACTTGGGCGATAAAGCAGGAGTGTCCCCAATTCCGGCGGTAGAACTCGTCTGACAGTACATCCGCCGTGGCCACCGGAGGACGGGGCGGCCGGCGTGCCGCACAATGGGAACGTGAAAGGAATCACCAGTACCGCGGCGGCCATCGCACCACCGCGCGCGCCGGCGCGCGCCTCGCTACGTGCCTGGGGCAGCGAGCAGGCGCCGCGCGTCCTGCTGCTGACGTCCGGCCTCGGCTGCGGTCACCTGCGCGCGGCCGAGGCCGTCGAACAGGCGCTGCTGCGCCTGGCGCCCGGGGCCACGGTGCGCCAGCTCGACTTCTGGACGCTCATGAACCCGGGCGTCGCCGCGGCGATCCAGAGCAAATATCTCGAGCTCGTGCTCGACAACACCGACCTCTACGCGCGGCTGCACGGCCTCGACGAGCGGACCTGGCGACGGGTGATCGAGAACGACATCCCGCCGCCCGCGGAGGTGGTCGAACTGATCGAACTGGTGACCCGCAACGACGACCCCGAGCGCCGCTCGATGTCGAACCTGTTCGAATGGGCGCTCGGCCCCTACCCGACGGACCTGTTGTTCTATCCGACCGCGTGCGCGGCTTTACCGACGAACTCGACCGAACGCGCCGGCAACAACGTCGCGCTGCTGCGGCTCGCGCTGCTCAAGTGGGCGTTCCTGCGCCTGCAGGGACGCATGGAGCAGCGTCTGCTCGAATTCGGGCCCGATGCAATCGTCGCCACCCAGATGGTCCCCGCAGCGCTGGTTTCAGCGCTCAAGAAGTCCTCGCGTCGCTGGCGCCGCGTGCCCGTCGTCGGCGTGCTGACCGACTTCGGCGCACACGACTACTGGGCCCAGCCCGGCATCGATCGCTACTGCGTGCCGCATGAATCGATCACGGGCCCGCCGCTCGTACCCGTCGGCCAGGCGACCAGGGAGAAGCTCGTCGTCACCGGCGTGCCGCTGATGCCGGGCTTCGAAACGTTGCCGGATCGCGCGGATGCGCGTCGCGCCCTCGGGCTCGACGCCGCGGATGCGCGACCTGTCGTACTGGTGCTGGGCGGTGGACTCGGCCTCGGCCTCGACGACATCGTCGAGCCACTCTGCCGCGGCGTCGACCGCTGTCACGTCGTGGTGATGGCCGGGCGCAACGCCGAGTTGCGCCTGCGTCTGGCGCGGCACGGTGCCGCGGACGGCGTCGCGACCCGTGGCACCACCGTCAGCGTCTACGGCTGGACCGAGCACATGGAGCGCTTCCTGGTCGCGGCGGACATCGTCGTCGGCAAGTCGGGCGGGCTCACCGTCGCCGAAGTCCTCGCGTGCGGCCGGCCGCTGCTCGTGACGCGCACGCTGCAGGGCCAGGAAAGCTTCAACGTACGTTTCCTCGAGCGTCACGGCATCGGTCGTCTCGTCGGCAACGAGCAGCTGGCGGCGCAGGTGCGCGAATGGCTCGAGCGGCCGGAGCTGCTGCAGGACATCCAGGCGCGCGCCGCGGCCGCCGGTCGGCGCGACGGCGCCCTGCGCGTCGCGGAGCAGGCGCTCGAACGCGCGGCGAAGCTGCCGGGACGGGCTGTGCGGCGGCCCGTCTTGGGAGCACCGGCGTGACGCTGCCGACGGCCGATGCGCGCCGATCGCGCAACGCCTTGCGCGTGGCGCTCGAACGTGCAGACGATTTCTACCGGCGACGGTTCGAACTCGCACCGGTGGGTCCGTTGCTGTACGTGGGACTGGAACGGCACGAGGGCGCCCCGTTCGCACTGCGCGACGGAACTCGGCTCGAGCCGGGCGCGTGGATCGGGCGCCTGCACTTCAACAATGCGCGCGCGGCCGCCGTGGAGGCCGACTCACGCCCCCAGGCCGGGATCAGGTTCGGCCGACTGCTGCGCGAATCGTTCGCCGAACTGGCCGAGCGCGCCCGCGGCGACACGCCGCTGCGCCAGGCCGCCCTGTTCGAGGGCATCACCTGGCTCCGCGTGCACGGCGGCGCCGTCGGTTTCGACGCGGAACCGCTGCCGCAGGGGCCGCGACGCTGGCTGCTGGGCGCGCATTTCCGGTTGCTGATCTGGGCGTTCGCGCCGGTCGCGCGCGGCGCGGCGATGCTGAACGTGGCTCCGCACCGCTTCCGGATCACGCGCCAGGCGTTGATCGACAGTTTCGGGGGGCGACGACCGCGCGCGACGCACCTGGACGGCCCTGTCGGACTGGCGTCGTGAGCGCGACGCTGAACTCGCTCGGGACGGACGTCCCAGGCGTCGTCCGCCGCCTGGACGGCGCGGCCGGGCGCTGCTACCTCACGTTCGACGACGGTCCCGATCCCGAATGGACGCCGCGCGTGCTCGAGGCGCTCGCTCGCGCGGACGTCCGGGCGACGTTCTTCGTGATCGGCCGCCTCGCCCAGCAATCGGTCGGATTGTTGCGCGAGATCCGCACGGCCGGGCACGTGATCGGCAATCACGCCTTCACTCATCGCCATCCCTGGACGCTCACGCGGTCACGCGCGCGCAGTGAAGTGCGTTCCGCGACCGACGCGATCGCGCAGGCCCTGGGCGAGCGGCCGCAATGGTTCCGGCCGCCCCACGGACGCCTCGGCGCGTACCTGGCCGAAGCGGCGCGCGAGGAAGGCCAGCGCGTCGCGCTCTGGAGCGTCAGCGCGGTGGATTGGGGTCCGCTGGCGAC
>JAJTCR010000398.1 GCA_021325695.1 Steroidobacteraceae bacterium
TCGACTTCGGGGTCTGCTTTTTCATGCAGCAGAAAAAGCAAGGACCGTGCCACCTCGCGGCGACACGGTCCTCGTCCGACGCGCGGATGCGTCGCGGCGAACCGTCAGCGGATCAGATCGTTCCGAATTGCGTAGCTCGTGATCTCGGCGTTGCTCTTCATCGACATCTTGTCGAGGATGCGCCGACGATACGTGCTGACGGTCTTCACGCTGAGGAACAGCCGCGCCGCGATCTGCGACACCGACTCTCCCTGCGCGAGCTTGCAGAAGATCTGGAATTCCCGCTCCGACAGCTTGCCGTGCAGCGGTGCGTTCGAGTCGCCGCACACGCCGGCGACGAGCTGCTCGGCAAGTTCGGGACCGACGTACCGGCCGCCGCGTGCCACTGTGCGCAGCGCACGCATCAGCTCGGGCGCCTCGGTGCCCTTGCCGATGAAGCCGCTCGCTCCGCCGCGCAGCACGTTGAGGCCGAATTGCGCCTCCGGATAGCTGCTGAGCACCAGGATCTTCGTACGCGGGTAATGCGAGCGCGCATACCTGAGCACGTCGAGGCCCGACATGTCCGGGAGGTACAGGTCGAGCAGCATCACGTCGGCCTGCGTTTCTTTCAGGCGCTCGAGCGCTTCCTTTCCCGATGTGGCCTCACCCACCACGCCGAGGTCGGGTTGCGCGTTGATCATCGATCGCAGGCCCGCGCACACGACCTGGTGATCGTCCACGACTACTACAGATGTTTTCCTCATGACTTGCATCCTGCCGCGCCACGCGGGGTACGATGAGTGTACGCAGAATTCGTCTGGCTCAACTGCGCTGTCAGAACAATCCTACAGACTAGCGGGGCCAGGCATTGTGCCATTTGGACGACGGCAAGAGCAGCAGGAGTGCGAGTGAAGGAACCAAAATCGCCCTCGCCCGCGGCGATTGGCGCGGAAGGCGCCGCGCTCGTCGGGCACCTTCAACGGCGCCGCGAGCAGGAGCGGGAGCGATTGTCCCGGATGCTGCACCACGACGTGAGCGGAATGCTGGCCGCGGCACGCATGGACCTGTCACGGGTGTCGGCACGGGTCGGCGACGAGGAGACCCAGGAACAGCTTCGTCGGATCGACCACCTGATCGAGCAGGTGATCCGCGACGCGCGGCGCGAGATGCAACGGTTGCATCCGGCGCTGCTCGATCATTTCGGGCTGGCGCTCGCGCTGCGTCACCTGGTCGAAGAACACTGCCGCGCCCGCGACATCCGCTATACCGTCTCGCTGGACGAGACGCTTGACGGGCTCGAACCCGCCGTCCTGATCGCCACCTTCCGGGTGGTCGAGGCGCTGCTCGGGGAGGAGGTCCGACTGACTGAGTTCACCGCCAGGCTGGCGGCCAGGCGCGATGGTTATGTGCTCGAGCTGATGTGCGAGCCGGCGGTCGGCACGACGGCCGACGCCGAACGGGCCGGCGACCTGCAGGCGCTCCGGGCGTGGCTGCGCTCGCTCGGCGCGACCTGGCTCGAATCGACGCAGGGCCAACGATCGATCATCGAGCTGCGCATCCCGCGCAAGGTGGAGGCCGTGCCCCGGCCCAAAATAGAAACGCCGGGCGGGTGACCCCGCACCGTCGTTCCGAGCTAGCGAGCCGTGTCGATCCCGTGGGTCAGTTGCCCGTGGGAGGTGCCGTTGCCGGATCGGTGACTGCACCCGTCGAATCGGTCGACGGGGTCGTCATGTCGGGAGCCGTCGTCGCGCCCGCGCCGGTCCGCGCAGCGTCGAGCTGAGCCTGGGCCTGCGTCTTGGCGGCGTCGTACTGTTCCTCGGCCTGCTTCTTGCAGTTCTCCTGCGCGTCGCCGCTCAGCGCCTCACAGGCTTCCTCCGCGACCTTGCGGTCGCCGTCCGCCTTGGCGATCGCGACGTCGTAATCAGCCTCCGCGCGGTCGTCGATCGAACCGTCGGCCGACGCCACGGCATCCGACTGCTGATCGGCAACTTCCTCGTTCGCGTCCTGCTGGGCCTCGGCCACGTCCTCGCGCACTTCCGACGCCGGTTCCTGCCGGTTGCAGCCGGCGGCGCCGAGCGCAAGGCCCAGGACCGCGGCTGCGATGAATACTGTCTTCTGTACCATGTCACTGCTCCATGTGGTGGGGTCACGGCGCTTCCTGCGCCCGGACCGCGAGTGTGCCGAGCGTGCCTGCGCAGTGCTTCCGGACAACCTAGCCATTGCGGGACGGACCGCTCCTACGGTCGGGTCATGACCTGTCTGCTTATGGCGACACGCCTTCCGGAAGTTGGCGTCGCTCCGGGCTTGCTGCTGACGCTCGTTTCGGCATGAGTCCGACATCGACCCCGATGCCCGAGCGGGAGTCTGCGCCCGGGCGGGTTCGATGTCGTCGGTCGCGCGAGCGACTGCCGGTGCCGGGCCCGATGCGTACTCGTCCAAGGAGGGAAGAATGAACATCCTGATATGGTTGGTCGTCGGCGGCGTGATCGGTTGGATCGCCTCGTTGATCGTAGGCACGGACGCGCAGCAGGGCGTGCTCCTCAACGTGATCGTCGGCATCGTCGGTGCGTTGATCGGTGGCTGGCTCATCTCCCCGATGATCGGCGCGGGCACGATCAACGAAGGAGCGTTCAACCTCGCGTCGCTCGGTGTGTCGCTGGCAGGGGCGGTGATCCTGCTGGTGATCGTGAACCTGATCCGTCGCGCGACGGCTCGGGGCTGAGCTTGATCGTGCCGGGCTGCGGCGTGTCGACTTCTTCCGCGCAGGCGCCGTAAACCCTCCAAGGGGTCTCCGGCCGCGGCATCCGTGGCGCGGCCGGCTCCGCGGACGAAACTCGACCCGCCGCAGCCCGGCGGCGTCGAATCTCAGGCGGCGGGCGACGGACTGAA
>JAJTCR010000399.1 GCA_021325695.1 Steroidobacteraceae bacterium
GCCCGTGGCTTTCTTCCCGACACGACGCCGAGGCTTGGCCGGGACAGGGCTGCGGACCGGGCGTTTCGGAGTCTTGCGGGGACGCGCGGGTGCTGTCGGCATGCGGGGGGCCTCCTGTCGGGGGAGCGTAGCACTGCCCACCCAAGAAAAAAACAAGCTGTCCTGTTTCTTTTAGACCGCACGGGGCCGTGTTCTGGCATCCTGCAGTGCGTCAAAACGGAGGGAGGCGCCATGACGAGCGGAGGTACGCTGGAGGACCGCCTGCGTCGACTCGAGGATCGCGTCGAGATCGACGAACTGATCGCACGCTATTGCCTGGTGATGGACAACCGGGACGTCGATGCCATCGAGGCGCTCTTTACGGCGGACGTGCACGTGTGGTCGGCCGACGGCGTCATGAACTCGCGCGGGCGCCAGGCGGCCGTCGACATGTTCAAGGGCCGCTTCGCCGTGCTCGGCCCGAGCAATCACTTCACGCACGACCGGATCGTCGAGTTCGACCGCGCGGACCCTGACCGCGCGACCGGGCTCGTGCTGTCGCACGCCGAGATGCAGCGCAAGGGCCAGCCGATGCTCGCGGCAATCCGCTACCAGGACGTGTACCAGCGCTCCGACGGCCGCTGGCGTTTCCGGGAGCGGGGACTCTCGTTCATGTACTACGTCCCGACCGCGGAGTACCTCGACGCGTTCGGGCCAGGCCTCGACCGGCGCATGCGCGCGTACGAACACGCCGTGCCTGCCGACTGGCCGGAGAAGCTGCCGACGTGGCAGCGTTATTACCAACCCGAGAAAAAGACGGAGTCCTGATGTCCCTGCCGGTCCAGTTCCGCGGTCGCCTGAGTCTTCCGGTGATCGCCTCGCCCATGTTCATCGCCTCGACGCCGGAGCTCGTGATCGAGCAGTGCAAGGCTGGCGTCATCGGCGCGTTTCCCGCGCTCAACGCGCGGCCGCAGTCGCTGCTCGGAGAATGGCTCACGCGGATTCGCGAGGAACTCGACACCTACGCTGCCGCGAACCCGGAAGCCCCGGTCGCGCCGTTCGCCGTGAACCAGATTGCGCACGTGAGCAACGACCGGCTCGAGCAGGACGTCGCCGCGTGCGTGCGGCACCAGGTGCCGTTGATCATCACGAGCCTGCGTCCGCCCCGCGAAATCGTCGACGCCGTGCACTCGTACGGCGGCCTGGTCTTCCACGACGTGATCAACGTGCGGCACGCGCGCAAGGCGGCGCAGCAGGGCGTCGACGGCATCATCATCGTCTGCGCGGGCGCCGGCGGCCACGCAGGCCACGGCAGTCCATTCGCGCTCGTGCGCGAAATCCGCCAGTTCTTCGACGGCACGCTCGTGCTCGCGGGCGCGATGACCAGCGGGGCCGA
Source organism: Steroidobacteraceae bacterium (assembly GCA_021325695.1). Lineage (GTDB taxonomy): Bacteria > Pseudomonadota > Gammaproteobacteria > Steroidobacterales > Steroidobacteraceae > RPQJ01. The sequence goes on from JAJTCR010000399.1 coordinate 1,376, forward strand.
CGTGCTCGCCGCGCAGGCGATCGGCGCGGACCTCGCGTACGTCGGCACGCGTTTCCTCGCGACGACCGAGGCGCACGTGCTGCCGGAGTACAAGCAGATGATCGTCGAATCCGGTTCCGACGAGGTGGTCTACACGTCGCTGTTCACCGGCGTGAAGGGCAACTACCTGCGCAAGAGCGTCGCAGCCGCGGGATTCGACCCGGACAACCTGCCCGAAGCGGACAAGTCGAAGATGAACTTCGGCTCCGGCGGCAACACGGACAGGAAGGCCTGGCGCGACATCTGGAGTGCCGGCCAGGGCGTCGGCAACATCCACGAGGTGATGCCCACGCGGGCGCTGGTCGCGCGCATGGTGGAAGAGTACGCCGAGGCGAAGCGTCGCCTGTGCGCGGCCTGAGCGGGGAGTCATTGCAATGAGCGTTTCGTTCGACTTGTCGGGCCGCGTCGCCCTGGTCACCGGCGCCAGCCGCGGCATCGGCGAGGCGATCGCCCAGGGACTCGCGCAGCACGGCGCCGAGGTCATCGTGTCGAGTCGCAAGCAGGAAGCCTGCGAAGCCGTCGCGGCGGACATCGTCGCGGCGGGCGGCAAGGCCCGCGCGATCGCGTGCCACATCGGCGAGATGCAGGCGCTCGAAGCCCTGTTCGAACGCATCCAGGCGGACCACCGGCGCGTCGACGTCCTCGTGAACAACGCCGCCACCAATCCCTACTATGGACACATCCTCGACACGGACATGGGCGCGTTCCAGAAGACCGTCGACGTCAACATCCGGGGCTACTTCTACGCCTCGGTGTTCGCGGGGCGCATGATGCGCGCGAACGGCGGCGGCTCGATCATCAACGTCGCCTCGGTCAATGCGGTGCGCCCCGGCCCGCTGCAGGGCATCTATTCGATCACCAAGGGCGCGGTGCTGAACATGACCAGGAGTTTCGCGAAGGAGTGCGGTCCGCACGGCATCCGCTGCAACGCGATCCTGCCGGGCCTGATACGGACCCGGTTCGCCGGCGCGCTGATCGCCGACGAGAAGCAACTCGCGCACTACCTCGGCACGAATCCGCTCGGCCGCGTCGGCGAGCCGCAGGACCTTGCGGGCGCGGCGGTGTTCCTCGCGTCGGCCGCGTCGGCTTACGTGACGGGCGAGTTGCTGGTGGTGGACGGGGGATTCCTGACGTAGTGGCCAGTGTCTAGTGCCTAGCGGTTAGTAGGAAGCCGACTGCGTCGGCACGCGGCGTAGCCGCTTCCGACTGACCACTAGCCACCAGCCACTACTTCTTCTTCTCCGTCTGCCGCGCCACGGCCTCTGCACGAGCCCTCACGGCTTCCGGGTCGCCGAGGTAACGGCGCGAGACCGGCGCGAGTCCCGCATCGAGGTCGTACAGCAGCGGCACACCGGTCGGGATGTTGAGCTCGACGATGTCCGCGTCCGACATGCCGTCGAGCATCTTCACGAGTGCGCGCAGGCTGTTGCCGTGCGCGGCGACCAGCACGACGCTGAAAGCGCGGATGGCCGGGGTCGGTCGCCGGCAGCGGTGGTGGCGGAATGTCGTAGCTGCGTCGCCAGACCTTCACCTGGTCCGCGCCATGCCTTGCGACCGTCTGTGCCTTGTCGAGTCCCTGCAGCGCGCCATAGTGGCGTTCGTTGAGGCGCCACGTGCGCTCGACCGGCAGCCACATCAGGTCCAGCTCGTCGAGCACGATCCAGAGTGTGCGGATCGCACGCTTCAGCACCGACGTGAACGCAATGTCGAAGGCGAGGCCTTC
>JAJTCR010000400.1 GCA_021325695.1 Steroidobacteraceae bacterium
CGCAGCCGGGACCGTCGGTGCCGCTGCCAGCGCAAGACACGTCACGTAGAACAGCACCGGCACTTCGAACTGGTTCCGGATGTTGTTGTTGATCTTCACGACGCTCTCGGGCCAGGCGTCGTCGTACAAGCCGCGCCGGGCCACGTTCACCTCACCCTGTGCGAGGGCCCGCGCCTTGGCCACGCTGAGCAGCACGTACACGGCCAGCGTCAGCAGCACCTGGGCACAGACCGGAAGCAGCATCGCGCTCGACGACATTCAGGGCACCTTCGCGCACGGGGTTCCAGCCGGTGCGCTTCGAAATCCTAGGGCCTGCGTCGCGCCGGCTCAACCCGGCCGCAAGACATCGAGGTCGTCGTCTTCCGCGCTCCACTGCGGGTTGTAAACGACCTCCCAGAGGTGACCGTCCGGATCCTGGAAGTATCCGGCGTAACCGCCCCAGAACGTCGGTTGAGCGGGCTTGACGACTCGCGCGCCGGCGGCGGCGGCCTGTCGCATGGCGTCGTCGACCTCGCGCTGCGACGCGACATTGTGTCCGAGCGAGAACTCGCCGGGGCTGCGTGGCGTCGGCTCGAGTTTCGCGTCGGCGGCGAGACTGCGGCGCGGCCAGAGCGCGAGACGCAGGCCGCCCTGCAGGTTGAAGAATGCGACGGCGCCGTTTTCGAACTCACGGCCGACGATGCCCTCCGTGGGCCACCCGAGTCCGTCGCGATAGAACGCCACGGCGCGGTCGAGGTCGTCCACGCCCAGCGTGATGACCGTCAGTCGGGCCTTCATGTCCGTGCGTCCTCAATGATGATGCGAATGCGCCACGGCATGTCCCTGGCCCCGTGCGATCAGCCAGCGGTTCACAGGATAGGCTGCGAGACCCGCCACGGCCAGCGCGAGCGCCATGCTGCGCCAGAAGTGCAGCGAGGCGATCGGCGCGTCCATCGCGCCGGGAATGACGAGCATCAACGCGTTGTCGACGAGCTCCATAATCGTGATCGAGGCCGCATCGGCGGCGAGGGCAATGCGCAAGGCGCTTCGCCAGGCATAACCGCGCCGCAGGAACGGCACTGCGGTCATTGCGAAGCCCGACAGGAACGCCAGCACGACGGCGAGCGCGACCGTTGCGCCATTGCCCCAGCCGAGTGCCGTGCCGATGACCAGCCCTGCCACCTCCCCGATCGCACACCCGGTGAGACAGTGCAGGGTCGCGACCCATGCCGTGCGGTTCAGCGACTCGCGCGCCGGGTGTCCGTGACTGTGCTGTCCTGCGTGCTCCATTGCCGTCTCCTCGTGCAACGGAATCAGTCTTGGGCTTCCCACCGTGGGAATGTCAACGTCCAGCCGTCCGGATTACCAGGGCGATACCGCCGAGGATCGCGAGCGAGGCCATCACGAGACGCAGCGTGAGCGGCTCGCTCAGCAGCAAGAGGCCCGCCAGCGCGGTCAGCACCGGCACGCTCAGCTGCACGGTGGCCCCCGTCGTGGCGCGCATTGCAGGCAGCGCGGTGTACCAGATCGCGTACCCGACACCCGACGCCAATGCGCCGGAGAGCACCGCGTACCCCGCGCCCAGCGGCTCGATCCGCGGCACGCCCGCGATGGCGCTGAGCGCGAGCGTGAACGGTACGGCACGCAGAAAATTTCCGGCTGTGGCGTTCGTGGGGTCACCGCCACGCTGCCTGCCGCGCAGGGAGTACAGGCCCCAGGCGACGCCTGCCGCGAGCATCAGCAGTGCCCCGGTGAGCGGCGGCGCCGAGAGGCCAGGCGCCAGCAAGCCGAGCAATCCTCCGAGCGCGAACAGCAGGCCCGCACCCTGCGGTGTCCTGAGGCGCTCGCCGCTGCGCAGGCCCTGGCCGATCATCGTCGCCTGTACCGCGCCGAACAGCAGCAGTGCGCCGGTCGAGGCGCTGAGGTCGACGTAGGCAAGCGAAAACGCCGCCGCGTACGCGAACAACGCAAAGGCCGAAACCCAGTCACCGCCCACCGGCGGTATATCGTCCCGGCGCCGCAGGCGGACGATCAGCCAGAGCACGACCGCGCCGGAGACGATCCGGATCGTCGTGAAGCTCGCCGCGTCGATCGAGCCGCGCGCGAGCGCGAGACGGCACAACAGCGAATTGCATGCGAACGCGACCATCGCCACGGCGGTGAGCACGACGGTTCGTGCGAGCGCCGGCGACCCCTGCCCGGCGAGCTCCAGCTCGGGACTCTCCTTCAAGTCGGGGTCATGAATGCACGTCGGTGGTCGGGGGTCGCCAGTCGCGACACCGCGTATAGGCCGGCACGGCCGCGGGCCGTTCCCGCTCCTCCAGCCGGTCGACGAGCCACTGGTACCACTCGAGCAGCAGGGGCTGACCCTGCTCCTCCCGCACGGCGAGTGCCCAGGGCCGCAGACGTGCCCAGAGGTGCACGCCCACGCCCCCGACCAATTCCTCCACCAGCTCGATCGGCATGATGCCGCGATAGACGAGATAGCCGAGCGTCTCGTACTTGGCGGCGAGCGCCCACGCCATGTCCTCGAACTGTGCACCGCGGGCACGAATGTCGTCGAGGGTTGAGCCGACGGGCAACTCCAGCAGCACGCGCAGTGAACGCGTGAACTCGGTGTCCTGGATTGCTCGCATCAGCTCGACCGCCAGAGCGTCGCGTCGCTGCTGCCGGAACTGGCGGACCTGCGCGAGGCCGAACACGATCGCGACCAGCACGGCGACCGAACCGAGCACCTGGGCCAGATTCGCAAGGGTCTCGAGCATCGTCGGTCCTCCGCCGCCGCTCATGGCCCGGCGTGGCTCGTCGGCAGGTCGTAGCGCAGTTCCGCGAAGCCGGGGCCGATCTTGCGCACGGCAGTGAGCGTCATCGGCGGAAATGC
>JAJTCR010000022.1 GCA_021325695.1 Steroidobacteraceae bacterium
CCGGTCGCTCGACCAGCGGCACCAGTACCGCCGCGCGCGCGAGCCGCTCGGGGAGGAACCGACGCAGTTCGGCGATCTGCTCGGCTGTGAAATTCGCCGCGTACGGAAACTCCGGCTCGCTCCCGGGCACGGAGTCGAGCAGCCGTTCGGCGATACGTTCGCGCAGCGGCCTGGCGCCGACCTCCTCCGACAGCCCCAAGCTCACTCTCCCGAACCGGGCTTGCCGCGTTCGCCACCCCGCGTGAGCTGCGCCGGATCGAGCAGTTTGGTCAGGCGTTCGAGACCGAGGTCCGTCATCTCGAGCGCGACGTCGATGATCGGCCTTCCCTCCGCATAGGCCTTCTTTGCGATCGCCGCCGCCTTGTCGTAGCCGATCACCGGGTTCAATGCAGTGACCAGCATCGGATTGCGGGCGAGCGCGAGCTCGAGCTGGCGCGCGTTGACGGCGAACCCTGCCACGGAACTGCGCGCCAGCGTGCGTGCCGCACCTGCGAGCAACTCGAGGCTCTGCAGCAGGTTGTACGCGATCACCGGCAGCATCACGTTCAGCTGGAAGTTGCCCGATTGTCCGGCGAGGCCGATCGTGACGTCGTTGCCGATCACCTGCGCGCCCACCATGGCCACGGCTTCGGGCACCACCGGGTTGACCTTGCCCGGCATGATGCTGCTGCCCGGCTGCAGCGCAGGCAGTGCGATTTCCGCGAGTCCCGCCAGCGGGCCGCTGTTCATCCAGCGCAGGTCGTTCGCGATCTTGGTCATCGCGACCGCGAGCGTACGCAGGTGGCCCGACAGTTCCACCGCCGTGTCCTGCGACGCGAGCGCTGCGAAGAAGTCCCGCGCGGGTCGCAGGTCGAGGCCCGTCTGCTGTGACAGCAGCGCCGCCACGTTCGCCGCGAACCGTGGATCGACGTTGACGCCGGTGCCGACCGCGGTACCGCCCTGCGCGAGCGCGTGCAGACGCGGGCGACACGACTGCAGCCGTGTCACGGCGTCCTCGAGCTGGGTGCGCCAGGCGCCCATTTCCTGGGCGAGCGTGACCGGCATCGCGTCCATCAGGTGCGTGCGACCGGTCTTGACGTGATCACCCACGTCGGCCGCTTTGCGCGCGATCGTGTCGATCAGCTCCTTGATCGCCGGCAGGAGCGACTCGGACAGCGCGAGCGCCGCGCTGAGGTGTATCACTGTCGGGATCACGTCGTTGCTGCTCTGGCCGCGGTTGACGTGATCGTTCGGGTGCACGGCCGCGCCGCCGCCCGCGTACTGCGTGGCGAGACGAGCGACGACCTCGTTCGCGTTCATGTTGCTGCTGGTGCCCGAGCCGGTCTGGAACACGTCCACGGGGAACTGCGCGTCGTGGCGTCCTTCAGCCACTTCCAGCGCCGCGCGCTGGATCGCGAAAGCCGTGACACGATCGAGGTCGCCCAGCGCGAGATTGGCCCCCGCCGCGGCCCATTTGACCAAGCCCAACGCTCGAATGAATCCGCGCGGCATCGTCAGACCGCTGATCGGGAAATTCTGCACCGCACGTTGCGTCTGGGCGCCCCAGAGTGCCTGCGCAGGCACACGGGTCTCGCCCATGCTGTCGCGTTCGACGCGGTAGTCGGTGTCGGTCATCGAAGGAATCCAAGCTCCGGGACCCGCGCAGGCGCTCGGACCGGGCCCTGCGGTATCATCGTGGATCGTAACATCTCCCCGGATCCATGCATGAGTCTCACCCCGCTGACTGCGCTATCGCCCGTGGACGGGCGCTACGCCGGGCGTTGCGCCGACCTCCGGCACATCTTCAGCGAGCAGGGTCTGATCCGGGCGCGCGTACGCGTGGAGATCGCGTGGCTGCACGCGCTCGCGGCGGATCGCCGGATTCCGGAGCTGCGCGGCCTCACGCCGAGCGACCTCGCCGTGGCCCAGCACGTCGCCGACGGCTTCGACGCGGCAGACGCCGCCGCCGTCAAGGCGTTGGAGCGCGAGACCAATCACGACGTCAAAGCCGTCGAGTACCTGATCAAGCAGAAGCTCGGCGCACACCCGGCCTGGCAGTCGCGCATCGAGTTCGTGCACTTCGCCTGCACGTCCGAGGACATCAACAACCTTTCCTACGCGCTGATGTGCCGCGAAGCCCGCGCGAAGGTGTTGCTGCCGCACATCGACGCGCTGCTGGGCGCGCTGCGTTCGATGGCGCATGCGCACGCCGACGACGCCATGATGTCGCGCACGCATGGGCAGGCCGCCACTCCCACCACGCTCGGCAAGGAGGTGGCCGTGTTCGTGCACCGGTTGCGGATCGCGCGGGCCGCGTTCGCGGCCGTGCCGATCCGCGGCAAGGTCAACGGGGCCGTGGGCAACTTCAACGCGCACGTCGCCGCGTACCCCGACGTCGAGTGGCCTAAGCTCGCGCAGCGGCTGGTCGAAGCGCTCGGCCTGGAGTGGAACCCATACACGACCCAGATCGAGCCGCACGACTGGAACGCGGAGTATTTCGACGCACTGGCTCGCTGCAATTCGATCCTGATCGACCTCAGTCGCGATTTCTGGGGCTACGTCTCGCTCGGTTATTTCCGGCAGAAGATCGTCGCGGGGGAAGTCGGATCCTCGACGATGCCGCACAAGGTCAACCCGATCGACTTCGAGAACGCCGAAGGCAACTTCGGCCTCGCCAACGCGCTGCTGCGTTTCCTCTCGGACAAACTGCCCGTCTCGCGCTGGCAGCGGGACCTCACCGACTCGACGGTGCAGCGGAACATCGGCGTGGCGCTCGCGCATTCCGACATTGCCGTCCAGTCGGTCTCGCGCGGTCTCGCGCGGCTCGAGGTGGACCGCGCCGCGCTCTCGGACGAACTCGCGCGGAACTGGGAACTGCTGGCGGAGCCGATCCAGACCGTGATGCGCCGCTACGCGGTGCCCGAGGCCTACGAGCAGCTCAAGAACCTGACGCGCGGCCGTCGCATCGACGCGGAATCGGTCGCCCGGTTCGTCGAAAGCCTCCCCGTCCCGCCGGCTGAGAAAGAGCGGCTCAAACGGCTCACGCCCGCGGCCTACATCGGCCTGGCGGCCAAACTCGCGCGCGACGTCTGACGGCGCCCGCCTAGTTTTTACATAACCAGACCCGCGTCACGGAAATGACGTCGTTGTTGGGGCAGGATTTCGTCCTCGAAATCGCGAGCTGGCCGCGCGATCGCACGGCGATCGAAAGCGTCCGCAGGGCTGTTTTCATAGAGGAACAGCACGTTCCGGAGCACGAGGAATGGGACGACCTCGACCCCGTCGTGCCGCACGTTGTGGCGTATGCTGTCACCGCGGCGGCAAAACGTGACCTGGTTGGCACTGGCCGGCTGGAACCGACCGGTAAGATTGGCCGCGTCGCCGTACTGCCGCAGTACCGTGGCACCGGGGCCGGCCTCGCGATCATGCGCCGCCTCGTGGACCTCGCCGGAGAGCGCGGATTCACCGAGGTGTACCTGAACGCGCAGACGTACGCCCGCGGATTCTACGAGCGGCTGGGTTTCCGGGCAGAAGGCCCGGAATTCGATGAGGTCGGGATACCGCATCAGCGAATGCGCCGTGCGGTCGGGAATAGGGATGGAACAACGGCTGGACACGACGGGGACGCGCAGCCTGCTGGCGAGCCTCGATGAGTACCGCATCGCCGTGGCGGAAATCGCCACGCGCGCGCGCCGCTCGCTGTCCATCTACACGACCGACCTCGAACCGCAGATCTACGACACCGACCTCTTCCTCGAGCCCGTCAAGCGCCTCGTGCTCGCACGCAGCCACGCACGGCTGCGCGTGTTGATCTCCAATCCAGGCCGCGTCTCGCGCGACGGGAATCGTTTCATGATGATGGCGCGCCGGTTGACGAGCTACATCGACCTGCGCAACGTCGCGCCCGAGTACCGCACCAACCCCTGCTCTTTCATCGTCGCCGACGACAAGGCGATCGCCTACCGGCAGCAGGCTTCGAAGTGGGAAGGCATCGTCGAGTACGACGACGTGTCCATCGTCAAGCGTTACCTCGCGTACTTCGACGAGGTCTGGGCCGGCAGCCTGATCCAGCCGGAAATGCGCGCCACTGCGGTGGATCTCTGACACGGTGTCGCCCGCGCGCCTGTCGGCGCACCGCGACCGTTCACTCCGCTTCGGCTCCTGCCACGGCAGGCTCGCTATAATGACGGACATGGTCTGGAAACCCGACGTGACCGTCGCCGCAGTGGTGGAACGCGACGGCAAGTTCCTGTTCGTCGAGGAGCGCGCCGGCGGCCGCGTCGTGCTGAACCAGCCGGCCGGTCACCTCGAAAACGGCGAGACGCTGCTGGAGGCGGTCGCGCGCGAGACGCTGGAGGAGACGGGCTGGTCGTTCGTGCCGGAGCACCTCGTCGGACTCTACGTCTGGCAGCCCGAGCACCTGGCGCGGACGTTCCTGCGCGTCGCATTCCGCGGCCGCCTGGAAGGCCATGATCCCGCACGACCGCTCGATCACGGCATCGTGCGCACGCGCTGGCTCGACCGCGATCAACTGCTCGCGGCGCAACCCAAGCATCGGAGCCCGCTCGTGCTCCGCTGCGTCGACGATTACCTCGCGGGATCGCGACATCCACTCGAGGTCCTCGCGCACTTGATGCGTCCCCGCGAGGCGGCCTCTGCGCGAGTGGCTGGCGGCTAGTGGCTGGTGGCTGATCAGAGGCGCTGCGCGCCGTAGTCCTCTGACGCGCCGCGGGCGCTCCAGCCAGCCACCAGCCACTGGCCACTCCTCTACAATTCCCCCATGCGCGTCGTCCTGGCCATTTCCGGTGGCGTCGATTCTGCCGTTGCCGCGATCCTGCTCCGTCAGGCGGGACACGACGTGCAGGCGCTGTTCATGCGCAATTGGGACGAGGACGAGGACGGGTACTGCACTGCTGCAGCGGACCTGCAGGACGCTCGCAAGGTCTGCGACGACCTGGACATTCCGTTGCACACGGTCACCTTCGCCGCGGAATACCGCGAGCGCGTCTTCACGCACTTCCTGGCCGAACTGCGGGCCGGTCGCACGCCGAACCCAGACGTCGCGTGCAATCGCGAGATCAAGTTCGGTGTCTGCTTCGAACACGCGAGGCGGCTCGGCGCGGACCGGTTCGCGACCGGGCACTACGCGCGAACCGACGACGCCCGCCTGCTGCGCGCCCTCGACGAGGCCAAGGACCAGAGTTATTTCCTGCACACCGTGCCCGGCGCGATGCTCGCGCGCACGCTGTTTCCGGTGGGCGCGCTGCCCAAGAGCGAAGTGCGTCGCATCGCGCACGAGCACGGGCTGCCCGTCCACGACAAGCGCGACAGCACCGGGATCTGCTTCATCGGCGAGCGACCGTTCGCCGAATTCCTGCAGACATACCTCCCCGCGCAGCCCGGCCCGATCGAAACGCCGGAAGGCCGGGCCCTCGGCGCGCATCGCGGGCTCATGTATTACACGCTGGGCCAGCGTCAGGGCCTCGAGGTCGGGGGCGTGCGCGGCGCGGCCGAGAAACCCTGGTACGTGGCGCGCAAGGACCTCGACCGCAATGCGTTGATCGTCGTGCAGCAGCACGACCACCCGTTGCTGCTCGCACGCGTGATCACGACCGAGCCCGCCCAGTGGGTCGCGGGCCTGCCGCCGGTGCACCCCGGCGATCGCTTCCGCTGCACCGTCAAGACGCGCTATCGCCAGGCTGACCAGCCCTGCGAAGTCAAACTGCTCGCCGACGGCGGTTGCATCGTCCGCACCGATTCGGCCCAGCGAGCGGTCACGCCCGGACAGTCGGCGGTGCTCTACGACGGTCCCGTTTGCCTCGGCGGCGCCATCATCGCCGGGGCGGGCCACATGCTGTCCGAGGTCGAATCCAGCCAGGCCGTCGGTCTATAATTCGTCGGTTTTGGTCGCGCCGATTCCCGCCCCGGAGGTTCCATGAGAGACAGCTTCAAGACCCGCAGCTCGCTGGCGGTGGGTGACCAGTCATACGAGGTGTTCAGCCTCCCGGCGCTGCAGGGCCACGACCTCGACCGTCTGCCATTCTCGCTCAAGGTACTGCTCGAGAACCTGCTGCGATTCGAGGACGGCATCAACGTCACGCGCGAGGATATCGAGGCACTGCTCAAGTGGGACGCCAAGGCCACGCCCAGCTACGAGATCGCGTTCACGCCGGCGCGCGTCATCATGCAGGACTTCACGGGCGTCCCCGCGATCGTCGACCTCGCCGCGATGCGTGAGGCAATGGTCCGTCTCGGCGGCGATCCGCAGGAAATCAATCCCCTCGCCCCTGCCGAGCTCGTGATCGACCACTCCGTCCAGGTCGACGCGTACGGTTCAGCGGACTCGGCGCGCACGAACACGACGATCGAATTCGAGCGCAACGGCGAGCGTTACTCGTTCCTGCGCTGGGGCCAGAACGCGTTTCGCAACTTCCAGGTGGTGCCGCCGTCGACTGGCATCGTGCACCAGGTCAATCTCGAGCACCTCGCGCGCGTCGTCTTCGCCGAGACCCGGGACGGCGTGAAGCGCGCGTTCCCCGACACGCTCGTCGGCACCGACTCGCACACCACGATGGTCAACGGACTGGGCGTGCTCGGCTGGGGCGTCGGCGGAATCGAGGCCGAGGCCGCCATGCTCGGGCAGCCCGTCACGATGCTGATCCCGCAGGTCATCGGGTTTCGCCTCAAGGGCGGCCTGCCGGCCGGCTCGACGGCCACGGACCTGGTACTCACGGTCACCGAGATGCTGCGCAAGAAGGGCGTGGTCGACAAGTTCGTCGAATTCTTTGGCGACGGCCTCGCCAACCTGCCGCTCGCCGACCGTGCGACGATCGCCAACATGTCGCCGGAGTTCGGCAGCACGGTCGCGATCTTCCCGATCGACGAGGAGACGATCCGCTATCTCGAGCTGACCGGCCGCGCGGCCGAGCAGGTTGCGCTGGTGGAAGCCTACGCGAGGGCACAGGGCCTCTGGCGCTGCAACGGCATGCGCGAAGCGGATTACACCGACGTGCTCGAGCTCGACCTCGCGACCGTCGAGCCCAGCCTCGCGGGGCCGAAGCGCCCGCAGGACCGCGTCCCGCTCAAGTCGTCGAAGGAGATTTACCGCAAGTGCCTGGTCGCCATGGCGACCGAGCGCGCCGCGAAGAATCCCGGCGCCACCGGCACGGCGACCGTGACGAGCGGCGGCCAGACGTTCGACCTCGTGGACGGCGCGGTCGTGATTGCCGCGATCACCAGTTGCACCAACACGTCGAACCCGAGCGTCCTGATCGGCGCCGGGCTGCTCGCCCGCAAGGCGCGCAAGCTCGGGCTGGTCGCAAAGCCGTGGGTCAAGACGAGCCTTGCCCCGGGTTCGCGCGTCGTGACTGATTACCTGCAGAAGGCCGGCCTGCTCGAAGACCTCGAAGCCATTGGGTTTTACGTCGTGGGCTACGGCTGCACGACCTGCATCGGCAACTCGGGCCCGCTGCGCCCGGAGATCTCGGACGGCCTCAGGACCGGGGACACCATCGCCACCTCCGTGCTCTCGGGTAACCGCAACTTCGAGGGTCGCGTGCACTCGGAGGTGAAGATGAACTTCCTCGCCTCGCCCCCGCTCGTCGTCGCCTATGCACTTGCGGGCACGATGGACATCGACCTCAACAACGAACCGATCGGCACCGACACCGAAGGCAAGCCGGTCTTCCTGAAGGACATCTGGCCGTCGGCGCACGAAGTCGCCACGACCGTCGGCGCGTCCGTCGACGCGGCAATGTTCAAGAAGAGCTACTCGAGCGTCTTCACCGGGGACGAACACTGGCAGGCGATCGACGTGCCCAGGGACGAGGTCTACCAGTGGGAAGCCACCTCGACCTACGTGCGCAATCCCCCGTATTTCCAGGGCATGACGATGACGCCCGGCGGCGTCGCGGACATCCGTGGCGCACGCGCGCTCGCGGTGCTCGGCGACTCGGTCACGACCGACCACATCTCCCCCGCGGGCAACATCGCGAAGTCCAGTCCCGCCGCGAAGTACCTCATGGCGCAGGGCGTGCAGCCGGCGGACTTCAACCAGTACGGTGCGCGTCGCGGCAACCACGAGGTCATGATGCGCGGCACCTTCGCGAACATCCGGCTGCGCAACCTGCTGCTGCCGGGCACGGAGGGCGGCGTCACGCTGCACATTCCGACGGGCGAGCAGATGTCGATCTACGACGCGGCCATGAAGTACAAGGCCGAGGGCACACCGTTGATCGTGATCGCGGGCAAGGAGTACGGCACGGGCTCGTCGCGTGACTGGGCGGCCAAGGGCACGATGCTGCTCGGCGTCAAGGCAGTGATCGCCGAAAGCTTCGAGCGCATCCACCGGTCGAATTTGATCGGCATGGGCGTGCTGCCGCTCCAGTTCAAGGAAGGCGAGCGTGCGCAGACGCTGGGGCTGACCGGGCGCGAAAGCTTCGAGCTCATCGGCCTGAACGGCGGGGCGGCGAAGGTCGTCACCGTCGTCGCAACGCCCGTCGCGGGCTCGGGCTCGCCGATCAAGTTCGAGGCGCGCGTCCGCATCGACACGCCGAAGGAGCGCGATTACTTCCAGCACGGCGGCATCCTGCAGTACGTGATCCGCCAGCTGGCAAGCCAGAGCAAGGCCGCCTGATGAACGGGTCTGGCGCCAGGGCATAGCGGACACAGGAACGGGACACCATCGCCGTAACGCCAGTTTCCCTCGCGGTCGCGGCGCTTCGGGACGCCCGTCGCGTCTGCGTGCTGACCGGCGCGGGAATGTCCGCGGACAGCGGCGTCCCGACGTTCCGGGATGCGCAGACGGGGCTCTGGGCAAGATTCCGGCCCGAAGACCTGGCCACGCCCGACGCCTTCGAGCGCGACCCCGAGCGCGTCTGGGCGTGGTACGAGTGGCGACGCGAATTGGTGCGCAATGCGGAACCTCACGCGGGGCACCGCGCGCTCGTCGAACTCGCCGGTCGGGTGTCGCAGTTCACGCTCGTGACGCAGAACGTCGACGGCCTGCACCAGCGCGCGGGCAGCGTCGGCGTGGTCGAATACCACGGCAACATCCTGCGCGACCGTTGCGCGGGCGAAGGCATCTGCCGCGAGCGTTCGCCCCACTCGACGTCCGGCCTGCCGGAATGCTCGGCCTGCGGCGCGCTGCTGCGCCCGGACGTCGTGTGGTTCGGCGAGGCTATTCCGCGTCACGCGTTGCAGCAGGCCGATGCCGTGGCGGCGGACTGCGACTGCTTCCTGTCGATCGGCACCGCGGCGTTGGTATATCCCGCGGCGGGCCTGGCCGAGCGAGCGCTGCGCTCCGGCGCGAAGGTCATCGAGGTGAACATCGAGCCGACGGACCTGAGTCCGCTCGCCGACGTCGTGCTGACCGGGCCGGCCGGCGTCGTGCTCCCCGGCCTCGTGCAGTTACTCGATCGCTGAGCGGCGCACGGCGCCGCACCGCTACCACGCTGCGCCTGCGGCCACCGCCTCCATTTCCTCGGGCGTCGACATCCTGCCGAGCACCTCGTTGCGGTGCGGAAAGCGCCCGAATCGCTCGACCACGTCGCGATGCGCGACCGCAAATGCCGTCCACTCGGGATTGCCGATCGCGTCGACGAGGCGCACGGACTCCGCCTGGTCGAGGCGGTCCTCGCTGTGTTGCAGCGGCATGTACGCAAACAACCGTTCGGGCGGCGTGAGCGCGTCGTGGAGGCCGGACTCGACCGCATGCCGCGTGAGTTCACGTGCGCGTACATCGCAGGCATAAGCACGCGGCGACCCGCGGTACAGGTGGCGGGAAAACTGGTCCAGGACCAGGATCGCCGCCAATGTCTCGTGCGCGGAATCGAGCCGCGGCGTCACGAGCCCGGCAGCCAGGCGGTCGTGCAGGTCGCGAAACCGTTCGTCGATCGTCGCGTCCAGCGCCCGGTTGGCGGCGAACC
>JAJTCR010000401.1 GCA_021325695.1 Steroidobacteraceae bacterium
TCGTCCGGCGCCTGCGCTCAGAGTGGGTCTGGCGGCTGTTGTGTGAGCCGCGACGGATGACTGGCCGTTATCTGCTCGGCAATCCCGAGTTTCTGACGCGTGCGCTTCTGCAGCGGGCACGGCAACACAGCGGGTCCGCGGGCGCCGGAGCGAAGCCGTGAACGCTGGCGTTTCGCCCCGCGGCTCCGCTCACGTCGGAGTTGGGTCGAATGGCCTGTCGCGGCGCTCTCCGTTACACGGAGCACTCGCCCCATGAAGATCACGTCCAATCGCCCGCGACGCGACGCCGCCGCGCCGATTGCGTTCATCGTCGGCGCAGGCCGCTCCGGCACGACGTTGCTGTACAAGCTGTTGTGCCTGCATCCGGAAGTGGCCTATATCAGCAACTATGAGAACCGCCTCGGCTGGTTGCCGGGCGGCATCGCTGCGCGTTCGGTGAACTGGCGAATGGAGCACAAGTTGCGCGCCTGGTTCAACCGGGGTGGCAACGCGTATTTCACCAGCCGACCGGTGCTGAAGAAACTGTTCCCGACTCCGCACGAGGGTGAAGCGGTCTTCGAAGCCTGTGGTGTGCCGCTTTTTCCGGCACGCGGCGAATTGCCCGACGACGAAACCGCGCGACGCTTGCGCGGACGCTTCGAACGCATCCGTCGCGGTGCCGGTGCGCGCACGTTCCTGTCGAAGCGCACCGCAAACAATCGCCGCATCCAGTATCTCTCCGCCATCTTTCCCCATGCGCGCTTCGTGCACCTCGTGCGCGATGGACGCGAGGTCGCACGGTCGCTCGCTTCGGTGTCGTGGTGGGACCGGCACAGGGTGTGGTGGGACGGGCGGACCGCCATCGAGATGGAGAATGCCGGCGAGGACCGGCTGTCGATCTGCGCGCGCAACTGGGTGCGCGAATTCGAGGAGGTCCGGGCGCAGCTCGCGTCGGTGGACTCCTCGCAGATCCTGGAGTTGCGGTACGAGGAACTGTTGCAGGACCCGGTGCACCACCTGGAGAAGGTGCTGCAGTTCCTCGGCCTCGAGCCGCTTGCGTGTTATCGCGCGACGATCCGCTCGCTCAACCTGCGGCCGACGCCGTCGAGCTGGAGCTCGGCGCTCGACGGCCGGCAAGTCGATTGCGTCTTGCGTGAGACGCGGCCGCTGCTGCGTGAGCTCGGGTACGCGGAATGACCTCCGGCGTGGCAGGGCAGAGGCCGACGTACGTGGGCATCGGGGCGCAAAAATGCGCTTCGACCTGGCTGCATCGCATCCTGGAGTCGCACCCCGAGGTCTCTGTCCCCGAAGTCAAGGAAGCCGACTTTTTCTCGTACCGCTACGATCGTGGTTTCCAGTGGTACGAGCGCTGCTTCGCAACCGCGCAGGAGTCGGGGCGGGTGGTTCGAGCGCGTGGCGAGATCTCACCATCGTATTTCTGTGAGCCCGCCGTGCCCGAACGCATCGCGAGGTACATGCCCGGCGCAAAGATCATGGTTTCGCTGCGCGATCCGGTGGAGCGGGCCTTGTCCAACCATCGGCATGACGTCAAGGAGAGACACCTGACCGGTGACGACCTGAGCTTCGAACGCGGGCTGAGCAACAACCCGATGTACGTCGAGCAGGGCCTGTACGCGACGCACCTCAAGAGGTGGTTGCGGTATTTTCCGCGGGACCAGGTCCTCGTGGTGCTCATGGACGACATCGAGGCCGACCCGGGCAGTGTTTGCCGCACGGTATACCGGTTTCTCGGAGTCGACGAATCATTCCTGCCGCAGGGCTTCGACGCGCGTCACAACGGCAGCTATGCGACGCGGTCGGCCGCGCTGACGAAGCTCAAGGACAAGGCATATGCCACGACTCGTCTGCCCGCGCTGCGCTGGGCCTGGGAGGTCGCGGCCGATTCCGGCCTCAAGACGCTCTATCACAGCTTGAACGTCGTGCCGAGTGAGGCCGTGATTCCGCCCCCGCAGCCGCAGACCCTGGCGCAGTTGCGCCATCGATTCGAACCCGAGATACGCGAGCTGGAAACATTGCTCGACAGGACCCTGTCGCCATGGCTACGACAACACTGAGCGCGAGTCACGTTCCGGGCCGATGGCAACGAGCCCTGCGCCTGCTCGTCGCCCCCGGCGTCATCGTCACGTTCGGACTGGTCGGCGGCGCACTGAGCGCGCTCGGCAAGCCGCAAGTCACGGGCGTCTTCCTGGGCCTCGTGCTGGCTGGATTGGCCGTTGCCTCGCGCAAGGCGATATTCTGGTTCGTCGCAGTT
Organism: Steroidobacteraceae bacterium; assembly: GCA_021325695.1. Taxonomy (GTDB): domain Bacteria; phylum Pseudomonadota; class Gammaproteobacteria; order Steroidobacterales; family Steroidobacteraceae; genus RPQJ01. The sequence continues at coordinate 2,252 of JAJTCR010000401.1, forward strand.
TCCGCAATGGTCGTGACTGGGGCTGCGCAGCTTTATGTTCCGGACGCGCGACTCGTCCGGTACATAGCTCCCGCCGCGTCGCTGGCGCTGCTGCTTCACTGGGTCACGGATCAGTTCATGCAGCGGCGGCGCACCGCCGACGAGCCGCTGCCCACTCCGACCATCTGGGCATTCGCGTTTGCGGCGATCACCATCATCTCCACGATCGCCAATTTCGGCGACCCGGCCGTCGCGCTGATGGGCATGAAGAGCTACTTCCAGATGTGGGTGTTCTTCCTGGGCGTCGTGTTCCTGCACTGGGACAAGTCCTTCGGCCGCCAGCTCTGGAAGGGCCTGTTCCTGATCGCGCTGCTGCAGCTCCCGTTTGCCGCGCACCAATACTTCGTGCTTATGCCGAGACGCTTCGCCTACATCGACGAAGGCGTCATTCCAGCCGACGTCATCGCGGGCACCTTCGGCGCCCAGGCGCTGGGCGGCGGTGCTAATGCGGTGCTCGCAGCGTTCCAGATCATCGTCGTCGGGTTCCTGCTGGCGATGTGGAAGAACGGCGTGGCCTCGACGGTCAGGATCGTTGCGATGTCCG
>JAJTCR010000402.1 GCA_021325695.1 Steroidobacteraceae bacterium
GAACGTCCCGCGTACCCCACGGCAGCGGCGCGCTGCAGTACGATACGCCCGCTGTCTTCCGCGAGTGAGAGGTCGATGGCCGGCACCTCGAGCGACAGGCCGGCGACCTCATCCTGGACAGTGACAGCGAAGGCAGGGGCGCGCACCCGCCCCAGGCGCAGCGGCTCCGGATCCCCGCCGGCCCCCTCGAGCAGCGGCAGGTTCGTCCCACTGGTCGTGCGAACAATGCGCAGGCGGCCGGCGTCGACGTCGACACCATCGAACGCCAGCGGACCACCGACGGCGCTTCGCGCCACCCGCAGCGACACGCGCCCGGCTTCGAAGAACGGCATGTCGGGCGTGTGGTTCGCGGCCACCCGCAGCCCCGTCAGCGCGAGCGACAGCTGCGCGACGTTGTAGTCCAGGCGGTCGGCGTCGATACGAAGGCGGTACTGCTCCTCGAGCGTCGTCACGGCATAGCGCAGCACCGCGCGGCGGACCGGGGGCGCGTGCAGTGCGAGCACCGCGACGACGAGGATCAGGGCCAGGATGCCGGCCCCGATCGCGACACGCTTCATGCAGCTTTAATCGTATCGCCGCAGGCGCGTCCCAGTTGATCGATCCGCGCGGCAATCGCCGCGGCAAAGCCGGCGGCCTCGGCGGCGGAGGCCCCGCAGACCAGGAGCGCCTCCCGCAGCGCGGTCTCGGGGATGCGCCGCGCGTAGCCGTAGAACCATCGCGCAGCGTCCACGGAGATGTCGCGGGTGATTTCTGCCGTGCGCTGCCCCTGGTAGCCGAAGGACACCCAGCCGTCGGTGACGCCGGTGACGAAGAATGGCGTCTGCGCGGTGTAGCCTTCCAGGTCCCAGCGGCCTCGCGACACGACCGTGGCGCCCCACTTCCCCATCGCCCCGCCCCAGTCGGTGATGAGGTAGTGCGCCTCACGGGCCCAGCGCGAGACCTTGTGCTCGAAGATCGCGGTGTTCGAGCCGCGCGACACGTCGCGCCGGTCCTTCGTGTCCCAGTTCGACAGCAGCATCACCAGGATCTTCAGCCCCGCCAGCTGCGGGGTGCCGACGAACGGGTTGTCGTGCCACGCCCAGGAGTGCTCGTCGAACAGCATCCGCACGTCGCGGTCTTCCAGCTCGAAGCGGCCGTCGGCGAACGCGCCGTCGCCGGCCACGGCGTCACGCGCGCGCTGCAGCGGCGGACAGCCGTCGATACGGCCGGTGGCCACGTAGTGGGTCACTTCGGCGAAGTAGCCGCACGCCCAGGCCAGGCGCACCGCGAACGCCTCCGGCTTGGCCTCGTGCCCCCATTTGACGCGCCAGCGCCGGCCGCGGGCGTCGCGCACGGCCACACAGGGCTGCGATCCGGCCTTGATCTCCTCATCGAAGGTAAACGGCGGCACCGGCACGGAATCCTCGCCGCCGGGGCCGAATCGCAGGTCGGTGAAATCGCGTCCGGACGGCTCACGCCAGATGCGATGACGCGTGGCCAGCAGCCGCCGCGGGCCGGCGCGCCGGATTTTCCACGCGCCGTGCAGGCGCCACCCGGCGTGGAGCGCGAACCAGCCGGCCCCGACCCCCGTTACAGCCAGCAGAATGGCCCACAGTGCGTCTGCCGCGGTCATGCCGCGGCCGATGCAAAGAATGGCCCCTGTGTTACGCTAAAAGGGCCGCCGATGCCGGGAAAACCGATCGATGTGACCCTCGAACTCGCGCCGAAAGCGAGGTTCGATGTTGTCGAGCTGCGGACCCGGTTCGCCGACGAACACGAGGCGCTCAGCGCCTTCCCCCATTGCCTCTACTGGTCGTCGCACACGACGGCCGGTTTTCTCGACCGCAGCCTCGCGGCGCGGCTCAGCCCCGAACACATTCCGGCCTATCTGGAGGCGTTCCGGACGTTCTTCCCGGAAGGCGCGGGCTACGAGCACGATCGGCTGGATCGCCGCGATGATCTCGACCCCGCCCAGCGCGCGGTCGAGCCGAAGAACGCCGACTCGCACCTCGCGTTCATCGCCAGCGGCCTCCGCTCATGCGTCAAGCACCCGAACCGCGCCGGCGAGGCCGTCTGCTTCGTCGACCTCGACGGCGTGGTCGATGGCCGGCCGCGCAAGCGCCTGGCCCGGATGATTGGCTTCCGCACCGAGCGCCTGGTGGCGAAGACCCGAATCGAAGTGCCGGTCTCGGCCCACCCCATCGACTCGATCAACCTCAAGGATCCGCGGCTGGGGCTCTACGACCAGCTGGCGTCGTTCGTCACCACGGCGGGTGTCGAGAAGGGGCGGCTGCGCATCGACCTCGACCCGGTCGAGCGGCATTCCGCGCTCACGGTCAACGAGTTCGAGACGCTGCTGATGAAGTACGACCTCGCCGAGGTGCTGCGCAACCCGGTGCGCTTCGCCGCCGAGAAATACCGGCACGCGCTCGCCAACCCGCGCGCCGTCCCCGGCAAGGCCCTCGGCTACGCCAAGTACGACTTCGTCCGCGTGATGAACATGGGGCTCGACACGCTCGGGCTGCGCGGCTCGCTCATCGAAAAGGTGATCGCGCGCACCATGGCGGTTCCGGCCGCGCGCTTCTTCCGCATGCGCCGCTCCGTCAGCCTGCTCGTCTCCGACCGCCCCGACGGCACCAGCGGTATCGTCGAAGGGACCTACCAGAGCCCGATCCTGGTGCAGTGGCAGCGCGCCCCGCGCCAGACGCGGGTGCTGGACGTGACGCTGTCCGAGATTAGTTAGTAGGTGGTCGTTCGTAGTTCGTAGTTACGGTCGGCGACCGCCCACCACCTACGAACTACCATCTACGAACTACCACCTAGCGCGGCAGCCTTTCCGGCATTTCCGCGACCA
>JAJTCR010000023.1 GCA_021325695.1 Steroidobacteraceae bacterium
CATAGATCACGCCGCCGAGTTCCTCGCGAAACTTCGCGATGTCGGCGAAATCCTCGAGTCCGGCCTCGTGCAGGTACGCAGGAACCGCGAGCGTGTACTTGGCGCCGTCGAGGTTGACTCGCACGTGCTCGACGCTGCCGTCGTCGAGGAACGGTTGCAGCATCTGGCCCTGCGCCGGCAACCAGTTGCCGAGGAACGCGTCGATGTCGCCGTTGCGCATCGACTCGAACGTGACCGGCACCGAGAGCACGGTGATCGTCGGCTGGTAGCCGATCTCGGTCAGGATCTGCCCGAAGATCGCCGTGGTCGCGCTTTCGGCCGTCCAGCCGACGTCCGAGAGGCGCACGGTGCGGCAACCGGCGGGATCGGCCGATGCCGCAAAGGCATTGCCGACGCTCGCGAGCGCAAGCAGCATGGCGAGCAGCAGGTCCGGCGTGCCGCGCGTGCGCCGCAAGACGCTCGCACCTCGGCACCGGCTCATGCGCATGACCGTCCCCCTGAGTGCTTCGATCGTTGTGACGCATAGGTAACAGGGCACGGCGTGCGCGTCAAACCGCTGCGGCACGTCGAGTGCTGCCCGGCTCGAACGAACCTGCAGGCTATACTCGGCGATGCGTGCCACGACATGGCGACGCGTCCCCGCGCGACTGCGCGGTCACCGGCACGGGGCGATTCGCGATGGAGATCGGCGACTTCTCGATGGATTTCTTCTCGCTCGCGGGCAGGAAGGCCATCGTCACGGGCGGCAACACCGGGCTCGGCCAGGCCTTCACGCTCGCGCTCGCCAAGGCCGGGGCCGACGTGTTCGTGCCGAGCGTGACGGACGACGATGGCAGCACCGGTCCGCTGGTGCGAGCCACGGGGCGACGATACGAATACCTGAAGATCGATCTCACCGCGGCGGGCAGTGCCGCCCGCGTGATCGAGCACGGTGTCGAGCGGATGGATGGCCTCGACATTCTCGTGAACAGCGCCGGCATCTGCCCGCTCGCGGAGGTGCTCGACTTTGGACGACCGCAATGGGACGCGACGGTGGCCGTGAACCTGACGGCGGCGTTCGAGTTGAGCTACGAGGCGGCCAAGCGCATGGTTCCGCAGCGACGCGGCAAGATCATCAACGTGTGCTCCCTGTTCTCGTTCCTCGGCGGACGGTGGTCCTCGGCCTACGCCGCGACCAAGCACGGACTCGCCGGCTTCACCAAGGCCTATTGCGACGAGCTCGCGATGCACAACGTCCAGGTCAACGGCATTGCGCCGGGCTATTACGCGACCGAGATCACGCGCCAGACCCGCAGCAATCCCGAAACGAACCAGCGTGTACTCGAACACATTCCCGCCGGGCGCTGGGGGGAACCCATCGACCTGATGGGTGCCCTCGTCTTCCTCGCGAGCCGCGCCTCCGATTACGTCAACGGGCACCTGCTCGTGGTCGACGGCGGCTACCTGGTGCGCTGAGGCCTCGAGTCCATGAGCGGGCGCTACATCCTCGGCGTCGACAACGGTTCGCAGAGCACCAAGGTCGTGATCCATGATTTCGGGGGACGCGCGGTAGCCGCGGGACGGCAGATGCTGCGACCGGCGAACCGCCCCCGCCCGGGCGTCGTCGAACACCCGGACGACGATCTGTGGGACTCGGTCGCCGGCGCGAGCCGGCAAGCGCTGGCGGCCTTCCGCGGAGACCCGGGCGAGATCGTCGGCGTCGGTCTCTGCACGATCCGCTGCTGCAAGGCGTTCCTGCGCGAGGACGGCTCGCTCGTGCAGCCTGTCATGAGCTGGATGGACGCGCGGGCGTACCAACCGTACCTGCCCGAGGATCCGGCCGTCGCCTACGCGACGACGTCGTCCGGCTACCTCACGCACCGGCTCACGGGCGAATTCCGCGACACCGCCGCGAACAGCATCGCGCTGCAGTGGCCGATCGACGTGGACGCCTGGCAGTGGAGCCGCGACGATGCACTGGTGCGTCGATTCAACCTGCAGCGCGACATGTTGTTCGAGTTGCGGATGCCGGGTGAGGTTGCCGGGCGGGTCACGGCGGCGGCGGCGGCGGCCACGGGCATTCCCGCCGGCTTGCCGGTCGTCGTGACCGCGAACGACAAGGCCGTCGAAGCACTCGGCGCGGGCTCGCTCGACGAGCATGAGGCGCTCGTCTCGCTCGGTACGTACATCGCCGGGATGATGCACGGCCGGCAGAACCGGGCCGATGCGGATCACTTCTGGACCAATTTCGCCTGCGTCCCCCACCGATACCTCTACGAGAGTCACGGCATCCGGCGGGGCATGTGGACCCTGAGCTGGTTGATGGACGTGCTGGGCCCGGAATTTGCGGCGTCCGCCGCTGCACAGAACCGTACGCGCGAGGCGATCCTCGAGGCCGAAGCCGCGACCGTCCCCGCCGGCAGCGAGGGCCTGCTGACCGTGCTCGACTGGCTCGCGCCGGGCGATCACCCGTACCGCAAGGGCGTCATGCTCGGCTTCGACGCGCGCCACACGCGCGGGCACCTGTATCGATCCATGCTCGAGGCGATCGCACTGACGATGGCGGAAAGAGTCGAGGCCATGCGGTCGGAACTGGGGACCCGGCTCGACGAGGTCGTGGTCTCGGGCGGTGGAGCGGAAAGTCCGCTGCTCATGCAGATCTTTGCCGATGCGTTCGGCGTGCCTTCCGCCCGTGCGTCGGGATCCGGCGGCGCCAGCCTGGGCGCGGCGATGTGCGTCGCGGTCGCCCTCGGCGTGTATCCGGACTTCGACACCGCGGTCGCGCGCATGGAACAGCCGCGCCAGCGCTTCCTGCCGCGTCCGGAGCACGTGGACCTGTACCGCCAGGTCAGCGAGACCGTGTTTCGTCACGTCCGGGACGCGACCGACCCGATCCTGCAACGCTCGTACCCGATCTTCCAGTGAGCGGACCCTCGCTCCGCAAACGTCCCCAGGAATCCCTCATGGCCTTGAGCAGAACCGCGATCGTCGAGCATCTCGCCCGCGTGGTCGGCGCCGAGAACGTCGTCACCGACGAGCAGGAACTCCAGCGCAGCAGCGTCGACCGGCTCCACCTGTACGAGGACGTCCACGGCGTCTACACCCAGCCGTTGCCGGCCGCTGTGGCGATGGCACGCAGCACGCAGCACGTCGCCGACGTGTTGCAGCTCGCGAACACCCACCGGCTCAACGTCGTCGCGCGCACCGGCCGCACCGCGACCGAAGGCGGACTGCAGACGATCGTGCCCGACTCCATCGTGCTGGACGGGTCGCGCATGGATCGCGTGCTCAGGATCGACACCTACAACATGCAGGCGACGGTCCAATGCGGCGTGCCCCTGCAGGCCTTGGAGGACCAGTGCCGCACGCACGGCGTCACGACCGGCCACTCGCCGCAGTCGAAGCCGATCGCGCAGATGGGGGGCCTCGTCGCCACGCGCAGCATCGGCCAGTTCTCGACGCTGTACGGCGGCATCGAGGACATGGTCGTGGGCTGCGAAGCCGTGTTCGCCGACGGCACGGTCACGCGGATCAAGAACGTTCCACGCCGCGCGGTCGGTCCCGACATCCGGCACGTCGTGATCGGCAACGAGGGCGCGCTCTGCTACGTCACCGAGGTCACGGTGAAACTGTTCCCGTACCTGCCGCAGAACGACACGTTTGTCGGCTGGACGCTCAAGAGCATGCGCACCGGGTTCGAGGCGCTGCGCCAGGTCATGGTCGCCGGCTACCGTCCCTCCGTCGCGCGCCTCTACGACCCGCCGGACGGCGCGTTCCATTTCTCCAGGTTCGCCGCCGGGGACGACTGCGTGCTGCTCTTCATGGCCGAAGGCCCTGCGGGAGTCGTCCGGGCCACGATCGACGGCATCCAGGAGATCGTCGGGCGCTTCCCCGACTGCAAGCCGGTCGACGCACGCCACCTCGCAGCCTGGTTCGCCGACCTCAACTGGGGACCGGACAAGATCGCGAACGAGCGGCGCGAGATCCTCGAAACCAGGACGATGGGTCGCACGACCGAGATCTCGGCCGACTGGAGCTCGATCTGCGACATCTACGAGAACGCGCTCCGGCGACTGCGGGCCGAGGTGCCCGACCTCAAGGTGGCCGGCGGTCATTCGTCGCACAGCTACGTCAACGGCACCAACATGTACTTCATCTACCACTACGACGTGAAGTGCCCGCCCGAGCAGGAAGTGACCCGGTACCGGCGCGAAATCAACCGCGTGATCTGCGAGGAGACACTCAAGCTCGGTGGCTCGGTCGTGCACCATCACGGCATGGGCAAGGCGCGCACGCCGTGGGTGCGCGAGGAGTACGGCTCGTCGTATTACATCCTGGAAAAACTCAAGCGTGCGTTCGACCCGAACGACATCATGAACAAGGGCACGATCCTGCCGGACTGAACCGTGGCCAGGCGTTATTCGATCTTCCGGCTGGTGGGCGAGGCGCTCCGCGGGCACCGTCGCTGGGAGCCGGCGTGGCGTGATCCCGAGCCGAAGCCGTCGTACGACGTCATCGTCGTGGGTGGCGGCGGACACGGCCTCGCGACGGCTTACTACCTCGCGAAAAATCACGGACTGCGCAATGTCGCGGTCCTCGAGAAGGGCTGGATCGGCAGCGGCAACGTCGGCCGCAACACCACGATCATCCGCTCGAACTACCTGCTGCCGGGCAACATCCCGTTCTATGAATGGTCGATGCAGCTCTGGGAAGGGCTCGAGCAGGACCTCAATTACAACTCGATGGTGAGCCAGCGCGGCGTGCTGAACCTCTTCCACAGCGACTCGCAGCGCGATGCATTCGTACGCCGTGGCAACGCGATGCGGCTGCATGGGGTCGACGGCGAGTTCCTCGGCCGCGACGACGTGCGCAAGCTGATCCCGATGGCGGATTTCGACAACGCGCGCTTCCCGATCCGCGGTGGACTGCTGCAGCGACGGGGCGGCACCGCGAGACACGACGCGGTCGCCTGGGGCTTCGCGCGTGCCGCGGACCGCCTCGGCGTCGACATCCTGCAGAACTGCGAAGTCGTCGGGATCCGGCGTGAGCGGGGGGCGGTGGTCGGCGTCGACACGACGCGCGGCTTCATCGCGAGTCGGCGCGTCGGCCTCGCGTGCGCCGGCAACACCTCCCGCGTCGCAGCGCTCGCGGGGCTGCGGCTGCCGATCGAGAGCCACGTGCTGCAGGCGTTCGTCTCCGAAGGCCTCAAGCCGCTCCTTCCCTGCGTCGTCACGTTCGGTGCAGGTCACTTTTACATCAGCCAGTCCGACAAGGGCGGCCTCGTGTTCGGGGGCAGCATCGACATGTACAACTCGTACGCACAACGCGGCAACCTGCCCACGGTCGAGGAGGTCTGCGAGGAAGGCGTCGCGCTGTTCCCGTGCCTCAGTCGAGTGCGCGTGCTTCGCTCGTGGGGCGGCATCATGGACATGTCGATGGACGGGTCGCCGATCATCGACCGCACGCCGGTCGACGGGCTCTACCTCAACGCGGGCTGGTGCTACGGGGGCTTCAAGGCGACGCCCGCGTCGGGTTGGTGCTTCGCGCACCTGCTCGCGACGGATCAGCCCTACGTGGCCGCGACGGCTTACCGGCTCGATCGGTTCGCGACCGGCCGGCTGATCGACGAACGAGGCGCGGGCGCCCAGCCCAACCTGCACTGACCGGCGCACCGATGCTGATCCCCTGCCCCCACTGCGGTCCACGCACCCACGAAGAGTTCACCTATCTCGGCGACGCGACGCCGCGTCGGCCCGATCCCGCCGATCCTGCAGTAGAGACCGCGTTCTTCGAGTACGCGTATATCCGCGTCAATCCGGCCGGTCCGCACCGCGAGCTCTGGTTCCACGCCGCCGGTTGCCACGCGTGGCTCGTCGTCGAACGCGACACGCGCACGCACACGATCACCGGGGCGGCGCCCGCCGGCCGGACGGAGTCCTCCTCGTGAGCGATCCTTCCCAATCCGCGCGTCTCGCGGCCGGGGGACTGCTCGACCGCAACGACGTTCGGCGCTTCCGGTTCGACGGTCGCGAATTCCTCGGGTACGCCGGCGACACCCTCGCCTCTGCGCTGGTGGCCAACGGCGTGCGGCTGCTCGGCCGCTCGTTCAAGTATCACCGGCCGCGCGGATTGCTGAGCGCCGGCCCCGAGGAGCCCAATGCACTGGTGGAGTTGCGCACCGGAGCGCGGCGCGAGCCCAACACCCGCGCGACCGGCATCGAACTGTACGACGGGCTCGAAGCGGCGAGCCAGAACCGCTGGCCGTCGCTGCATTTCGACGTCAATGCGGTCAACGGCCTGTTCTCCTCGATCTTCGTCGCCGGCTTCTACTACAAGACGTTCATGTGGCCCGCGTCGTTCTGGGAAAAGGTCTACGAGCCTTTGATCCGTCGGGCCGCCGGACTCGGCAAGCCGCCGCTCGAACCGGACCCCGACCAGTACGACAAGGCCTGGCTGCACTGCGACGTGCTCGTGATCGGCGGCGGCCCGACGGGTCTCGCCGCGGCCCTCGCGGCAGCGCGCGCCGGCGCCCGCGTGGTGATCGCGGACGAGGACTTCGTGCTGGGCGGTCGCGCGCTGGCCGAGCGACTCACGATCGACGACAAACCTTCCGCGCGCTGGGCCCATGACGTCGTCGCGGAACTGCGGTCGATGCCCGACGTGCGGGTCATGCCGCGAACGACCGTGTTCGGCGCCTACGACGGGATGTACGGCGCGGTCGAGCGCGTCAACGACCACGTGGCCCAGCCGCCGGACTTCGAACCGCGTCAACGTGTCTGGCGCATCGTCGCTCGACAGGCGGTGCTCGCGGCCGGCGCGATCGAGCGTCCACTGACCTTCGGCGACAACGATCGCCCTGGCGTGATGCTGGCCGGCGCCGTGCGCAGCTACCTGAATCGTTTTGCCGTGCGACCGGGCCGCCGCGCCGTCGTCTTCACCGACAACGACGACGGTTGGTCGACCGCCGCCGACCTGCTCGTCGCGGGCGCGGACGTCGCCGCGGTCGTCGATGCGCGGAATCCGGAGACGGTCCGCGAACTCGCCCGGCAGTGGCCAGGCGTGGAAAGCATCGCCGGCGTGGTCACGCGCGCACACGGCGGTCACGGTGTCCGCGAGGTCGAGGTCCGGACCCACGCCCGCGCCACGCACCGCATCCCGTGTGACCTCCTGGCCACGTCCGGTGGCTGGACACCCACGCTGCACCTGACGTCGCACCGGGGCGCGCGACCCCGCTTCGACGCGACGCGCGCGATGTTCGTGCCCGGTGACGTTGCGGCCGGCCTCATCGTGGCCGGCGCCGCGAACGGCGAGTTCGCGCTCGCCGATGCGCTCGAAAGCGGTCATCGTGCGGGTGTGACCGCCGCCGCGGCCGTCGGCTGCACGCGCGCGGTGCCGGCGCCGCCGGCCGGCGAACGCGAATCGACGCGCGGCGAGTCGCTCTGGCGCGTGCGCAACTGCCGGGGCAAGTCCTTCGTCGACTTCCAGAACGACGTGACGACCACCGACGTCGAGCTTGCCGAGCGCGAAGGGTTCCGGTCCGTTGAGCACCTGAAGCGCTACACGACGCTCGGCATGGCGACCGACCAGGGCAAGACCTCGAACGTGACCGGGCTCGCGCTGATGGCTGAGCGGACATCGCGCTCGATCGAGGCGACCGGCGTCACGGCGTTCCGTCCGCCGTACACGCCCGTGACCATGGGTGCGTTGGCCGGCCATCACCGCGGCAGGGACTTCCGGCCGACGCGGTTGCCGCCGTCGCACGCCTGGGCGGCACGTCGCGGCGCCGTGTTCATGGAGACCGGTCCATGGCTGCGTGCGCAGTGGTTCCCGCAGGTCGGCGACCAGGATTGGTTCGTACCCACCTGCCGCGAGGTGCTCGCCGTGCGCACCGGCGTCGGTGTCTGCGACGTCTCGACGCTCGGCAAGATCGACGTGCAGGGGCCGGACGCGGGCGCCTTTCTCGACCGGCTCTACGCCAACGTCATGTCGAGCCTCGCGGTCGGCCGGGTGCGTTACGGCATCATGCTGCGCGAGGACGGATTCGTCATGGATGACGGCACCGCCGCGCGGCTCGCACCCGACCGGTTCGTGATCACGACCACGACGGCGCACGCGGTCAAGGTCTACCAGCACATGCACTTCTGTCACCAGGTGCTGTGGCCGGCGTTGGACGTGCAGTTCGTCTCCGTGACGGACCAGTGGGCGCAATACGCCGTCGCCGGACCGCGCTCGCGCGAATTGCTGCGTCGCGTGCTCGATCCCGCCTGCGACATTTCCAACGCGGCGTTCCCATACATGGCCGCCGGGCCGATCGCGCTGCGCGACGGCCAGCGCGGGCGACTGTTCCGGATTTCGTTCTCGGGCGAGCTCGCCTACGAGGTCGCGGTGCCGGCGCGCGGCGGCGAGGCCCTGATGGAGGCGCTGTTCGAGGCAGGTCGGGACCTCGGCGTACTGCCTTATGGCCTCGAGGCCCTCAACGTGATGCGCATCGAAAAGGGCCACATGACGGCCAACGAGCTCAACGGCCAGACGACCGCGCACGACCTCGGGCTCGAACGGATGCTGTCGGGCAAGAAGGATTTCGTGGGCGCCACGCTGGCGCGCCGCGCGCACCTCGTCGATCCTGCCCGCCCACGGCTCGTGGGGCTGCGTCCAATCGACCCCAGGGCCAGGATCGCGGGCGGCATGCACTTCGTGCCACGCGGCGCCGAACGCATCGCGGCCAACGACCAGGGCCACGTCACGTCGGTGGGATATTCGCCGAGCCTGCAGCAATGGATCGGGCTGGGCCTGCTCGCGCGCGGACCCGAGCGTCACGGGGAGCACGTGCTCGCCTGCGACCCTCTGCGCGGCACGGAAACACTCGTCGAGATCGGCTCGACGGTGTTCGTCGACCCCGAGGGAGCGCGCCTGCGTGGCTGAGCACGACCTGGCCTGGGTCCCGGGACGTTTCGGCCGGCCGCACGGCACGCCGGGCCTGCGGGTGCACGAACTCACGGACGTCGCGCTCGCCAGCATCGTGGCGCGTCGCGGTCAGGCCACCGCTGCGGCCACCGCGGCCGAACGGTCGTTCGGGTGCCGCTTGCCCGATCGGGCCCGCGTCGAACTTGGCCACGACATCGCCTTCCTCTGGGTGGGCCCTGGCCAGTGGCTCGCCGTGACAGGATTGGCCACGACCGACCTCGAGTCGAGGCTGGCGGGCCCGTTCGCGGGCGTCGCCGCCGTCGTCGACCAGAGCGGCGGTCGCGTGATGCTCGAACTCGAGGGACCGCGGGTGCGCGACGTGCTGGCCAAGGGCTTCTCGATCGACCTGGACCCGCGGGTCTTCACCGCGGGCCGCGTGGCCGCCACCCTGGTCGCGCACCTGCACGTGCAGCTCTGGCAGGTCGACGACGCCCCCCGTTATCGGATCCTCGTCGTGCGCACGTACTTCGCGAGCTTCTGGCGCTGGCTCGGCAGCTCGGCCGCCGAGTTCGGCGGTGAAGTGCTCGAGTCGCGCCGATACGTACACACCGCACCCGCCGCGGCGACGCAATCCTGTCCCTGAGGGGTCGCGCCCGCGGCGGGGGCTGCAACGTCCAGGCGGGTGGCGAGCGCCTGGTCGCCGGCTGATCAGGCCCGGCCGGGACCGCCGCCGAGCACGCGCGCCGGCAGCAACAACAGCGCCCGCAACAGGTCGAACACGCCGTTGACCGCGATGCCGACGAGCCGGAACGGCAGCACCAGCAGCCACACGATCGGCCACAGCAGCAGCGCCAGCACGGCGAGCGGCCAGCACACGACGAACAGCAGCAGCCACAGCAGGAACTTGAGCATCGGTGTCCTCCGTTGCCCACAGCTTCGCACCTCGCCGTCGCCGCGCACAACGATTCATCGCGGTCACCGCACCGT
>JAJTCR010000403.1 GCA_021325695.1 Steroidobacteraceae bacterium
GCATTCAGTCCGGGTGTTCAAGCCGGCTCCGAAAACCGACATGTCGCCGGCGTTGAACACCCGGACCGAATGCTGATGGACCGCGCCTGAGCGCCTTTTCGCTGGACGCGAAAAGTGCGCACGGCGCACGCAGCGCCCGCAGCACGCAACGTCAGGCGTCGAGTGAGTGTGCCGTGCGTCCAGCGTTCGATCCGGTTGCTCTTGCCGGCGACATGTCGGTTTTCGGAGCCGGAAGAACAACCGGATCGAACGCCCTGACCGTACGCAGCCAATCGCCTCCGCGACTGTCGGCATACCGGCCGCCGGTCTAGAATCGACGCGCCGTTCCCCCGTTCCGGAAGCAGATGCCCGACTTCATCCTCGCGCTCGACCAGGGCACGACGAGCTCGCGCTCGATCGTGTTCGACCACGCCGGGCGTGCCGTCGCGATCGCGCGGCGCGAGTTCGCGCAACATTTCCCGCGCTCGGGGTGGGTCGAGCACGACGCCGAGGAAATCTGGGCGACGCAGGCCGCCACCGTCGCCGAGGCGCTCGCCCGCGCCCGGCTCGCGGCCGCCGACATCGCCGCGATCGGCATCACGAACCAGCGCGAGACGACGGTGCTGTGGGATCGCCGCTCGGGCCGCCCCGTCGCGCCTGCCATCGTCTGGCAGGACCGGCGCACCGCCGAGCATTGCGATCGCCTGCAGCGCGACGGACTCGAGCCGGAAGTCACGCGCCGCACGGGATTGCTGCTCGATCCGTACTTCTCGGGCACGAAGCTCGCGTGGCTGCTCGAGAACGTGCCGGGTGCACGCGCGCGCGCCGAGGCGGGCGAGCTCGCCTTCGGCACGGTCGACAGCTGGCTGGTCTGGAAACTCACGGGCGGCGCGACCCACGTCACCGACGTCTCGAATGCGAGCCGCACGCTGCTGCTCGACATCGCGACCGGTCGCTGGGACGACTTCATGCTCGACCTGCTGCGCATCCCGCGCGCGGTGCTGCCCCAGGTCGTGCCCTCCTCGATGGGGCCACCCGCGCCCGTCGGTGCACTCGAGGGTCGGGACGTGCCGATCGCCGGCATCGCCGGCGACCAGCAGGCGGCACTGTTCGGCCAGGCGTGCTTCGAGGCCGGTATGGCCAAGAACACGTACGGCACCGGCTGCTTCCTGCTGCTCAACACGGGCAGCGAGCCGCTTGCCTCGACGAACCGCCTGCTCACGACGATCGCCTGGCAGACCGACGTGCGCCGCTACGCGCTCGAGGGCGCGGTGTTCGTGGGCGGTGCCGTCGTGCAGTGGCTGCGCGACGGGCTCGGCTTCATCGAGCAGTCCGGCGAGGTCGAGGCACTCGCGGCGAGTGTCGAGGATTCGGGCGGTGTCTATCTCGTGCCCGCGTTCACCGGGCTCGGCAGTCCCCACTGGGACGCCTACGCGCGCGGCACGATCGTCGGGCTCTCCCGCGGCACGACGCGCGCGCACATTGCGCGCGCGGCGCTCGAAGCCATCGCGTTCCAGAGTGCCGAAGTGCTGCTCGCGATGCAGGCCGACGCCGGCCAGCCGTTGATCGAGTTGCGCGTCGATGGCGGCGCGACGGCGAACGACCTGCTGATGCAGTTCCAGGCGGACCTGCTCGGCGTGCCGGTCGTGCGCCCGCAGGTCACCGAGACCACGGCGCTCGGCGCGGCCTACCTGGCGGGACTGGGTGTCGGGTTCTGGCGTTCGTCCGCCGAGGTGACCGCAAACTGGCGCGCCGAACGTCGGTTCGAGCCGGGCATGTCGCGTGACGCGGCAGCGTCGCGCCTGGCGCGCTGGTCGCAGGCCGTGTCACGCTCGCGCAGCTGGCACGTGGAGACTTGAGGGGCGCCGCATGGGCAAGGCCATTGCACTCGCGACGCCGGTGTTCTTCCTGCTGATCGGGATCGAGCTGCTGGTCGCGCGCGCCCGCGGCCTCGGCGGCGCCTACCGGCTCAACGACGCGGTCAACAGCCTGAGCCTCGGAGTAATGAGCCAGGTCGGGAACCTGTTCGTGCGCGTGCTCACGATCGGCATCTACGCCTGGGTGTTCGAGCACGTCGCGCTCGGCCACTGGCCCACGGACACGTGGTGGACCTGGCTGCTCGCGATCGTCTTCTACGATTTCTGTTACTACTGGAACCACCGGCTCGGCCACGAGAGCGCGGTGTTCTGGGCGGCACACGTCGTGCATCACCAGAGCCAGTGCTACAACCTCTCGACTGCGCTGCGCCAGACCTCGAGCAGCGCCCTGCTCTCGTGGATCTTTTACGTGCCGATGGCGCTGGCCGGCGTGCCGCCCGCGATGTTCGCGGTCGCCGCGATCGTAGACCTGCTCTACCAGTACTGGATCCACACGGAACTGGTGGGAAAGCTCGGCTGGTTCGACCGCTGGTTCGCCTCGCCCTCGAATCATCGGGTCCACCACGCGGTGAACGACCGCTACGTCGACCGCAACTACGGTGGCATCTTCATGCTGTGGGACCGGCTCTTCGGCACGTTCGTCGAGGAATCGGAGCGATGCGTCTACGGCACGCGCGCCCCGCTGAACTCGTGGGACCCGGTGTGGGCCAACGTCGAGGTGTACGCGGACCTGGCGCGCAAGTCGTGGCACGCCGAACGCTGGCGTGACAAGGTACTCGTCTGGTTCATGCCACCCGGCTGGCAGCCGGCGAGCGCGTCCGGTGGACCGTGGCAGAAACCCGCGTTCGACCTGCGACAGGTGCGGAACTACGACCCACCGATGAATCGCGCGATCCGCGTGTTCGCGACGGCGCAACTGACGCTCGCGATCCTGGGCGCGGTGCCGCTGCTGTGGTTCGCCGAGGAGA
>JAJTCR010000404.1 GCA_021325695.1 Steroidobacteraceae bacterium
GTCGCGCCAGCAGCAGCAATCCGCCCGCTGCGACCGCCGTGATGCCGGCCGCCGTCGCGAAGGCAACGGCCGAGCCGAATTGTTGCCACAGTGCGCCGAACAGCACGGCACCCGGCAGCACGAGCAACCCGCTCGCCAGATGATAGAGGCCGTATGCGGTCCCCCGCTCGCTCTCGTGTGCGTGGTCGCCGATCAGCGATCGCTCGGCGGGCTCGGTGACCGCGAGCGTGGCCGAGTAGGCGATGAACAGCGTCCAGACGAGGATCGCCGGAGGTTGCTCCAGCCACGCCAGGAACCCCAGCACCGCGACGCGGGCGGCCCACCCGACCAGCAGCACCGGCATTCGGCCGAGCCGGTCCGACACGATGCCGGCGGGCCACGCGATCAGCATCTTGGCGAGGCTCGCGGCGGCCCAGACGAGCGGCACCCACGTCACCCGCAAGCCGGCTTGCGTCGCCCAGAGCACCACGAACACCTCGGGCACGCTCGCGAGCGCGAGACCGCCGGCCGCGACGATCATCGCACGCAGTCGCGAATGCAACGCGCCCCATGAAAATCGCGCGGGCGACGGCGCCAGCAAGCGCTCATCGCGCGGGATGCCGAAGATCAGCAACGCCAGCACGAGTACCCCGGGCACCGCCGACGCGAGGAAGACCGTGCCGAGGTCCACGGCGGCGCTCAGCAACGCGAAGGCCGCGAGCGGACCGACCACCGCCCCGGCGTGGTCCATCGAACGGTGAAAACCGAACGCACGCCCGCGCTGCGGGGCCGGGACGGCGGCGGCGATCAGCGCATCGCGGGGCGCGGTGCGCAGGCCCTTGCCGACGCGGTCCAGGAAGCGCAGCGCGAGCACCGACGACCACGCGGCGGCCAGCCCGACCAGCGGACGTGTCGCATTCGACAGCCCGTAACCCGCAACGACGAGCGACTTCGCGCGTACGCCTCGATCCGCGAGACGCCCCGACACGAGTTTCAGGATGCTGGCGGTCGCCTCCGCCACGCCTTCGACGAGGCCCACGATCGCGGGGCCAGCGCCGAGCGTGGCCGTCAGGAACACCGGCAGCAGCGGCGTGACCATCTCGCTCGCAGCGTCGTTCAGGAAGGACACGGCCCCGAGCACGACGACGGTCCGCGGCAGGATTGCCCTGGCTGTCAGACGTGGCGAGGCGGTGGAGTCGGCGTCCACGAAGATTCCCTTGTCGGACAGCGCGCGTATCGCCCCGGGGCGGGGCGCACTAGACTGCCACGGCTGGCTCGCAGCCCGTCAGGACGATGTCGCAGACCAGCCTCTCCGCAAACATCACAGGGAAGTCCCATGAGCATATTCGGCAGGATTCTCGACAAGCTCGGCCTCGGCAAGGACGATCGCAAAGCACCGCCCACCACGGGCACACAAGCCCAGACGGGTCGGCCGACGGGTTCCACGGCACCCACGCAGACGTCACCCCACACCTCGGCACCGGGGGCGCAACGCTCCGCCCCGCCACCGTCGCCGCAACAGGCGCAGGCCGCGCGGCCAAAGGCGATGGCGGAGACCGATGTCGTCGCGAAGCTCGAAAAGCTCGCCGCGGACAATCCGCAGCAACTCAACTGGCGCACGTCGATCGTCGACCTGATGAAGCTGCTCGGCATGGACAGCTCGCTGGCCGAGCGGAAGGAACTCGCGGCGGAACTCGGTTATCCGCGCGACCAGATGGACGACAGCGCGAAAATGAACGTCTGGCTGCACAAGCAGGTGTTGCGCAAGGTCGCCGAGAACGGCGGCAACGTGCCGAAGGAACTGCTCGACTAGCCGACGACGCGGCCCTCCCGCCGTCCCCGGCGTCGTGGCGTGCTAATGTGCGCCACGCACGCCCGGGGGAACGGCATGCCTGACGTACGAAAACAGCCCGTGATCGCGTGGCTGGTGCTGCTGCTCCTCGCCCCAAGACCACCTGGAGCCTCTGGATCGCCACGGTACTGATCGGCGTGAGCCACTCGCTCGTGCCGGCCGTCATGTGGCCCCTGCCGAGCAAGCTCGTGAAGCCGAACCAGTTCGGGACCGCGCTCGGGTTGATGTGGGTGGTGCAGAACGCGGGGATCGCCGCCGGCAATCTCGTGGCAGGCCACCTCAACGATGCCGCGGGCGCCAGCGCCGCGAATCCTGCGGGTTACCAGCCCATGATGGCGTTCTTCGGGATGACCAGGGCGCTGGGGTGCCTGTTCGCGCTGCTGCTTGGCACCGGGCGGGACGGCGCGCGCACGAAGCGGCTGTCCATCAGCCGGCGTGAGATTGACGCGTACGCAGGCGCGGGCCTGCCAGCGAGCTTAAGCAAACGGTTTCGGCCAGCGCTGCATCAGCCGCCGCTGTTGCTCGGCCTGGCGCACGTGACTCAACTGCACCCTGAGGTGATCGGCGATCACGCCCTTTTCGGCGTGCATCGCCGCGAGACGAGCGATCGCGTGCTCGAGCAGTTCTTCCTGGGAGCAGTTCGCGAACAGCCTGGCGTCGTGGTGGGTAACCATGTTCGCCCTCCTTCCCGATCCCGCGAGAGCGCGCAGCGCGACTCGACTGCGCTCGGCGCGGATTATACGCCGCCCGCAAACGGCTGCCGAAGCGGTCAGCAGCGCCGTCCGGAGCAGGCATGCCGCGTCGTGGCCGTGCGCGGATCGCCCGTGTCGTTCCGGTAACTCCGTCAGCGGTCGCGATCGTACTTGCGCGCGCTGCCGCGGAATTGCTCGACCGGATACTTTTCCGCGTTGAGCGCAATCTTGCGAACCTCAGCGGCCCCGAGGTCGACGTGCAGCTTGTCCGCGAGCAGCAAGAGGTACAGCAGCACG
>JAJTCR010000405.1 GCA_021325695.1 Steroidobacteraceae bacterium
GTGTATTCGTGTTTCGGCGCCGCACTGCGGGCGGTCTTGCGGGCACCGGCCGTTTTCGACGGCGCCGGCGTCGCGAACGTCGCGCCTCCGTCAGCCGAGAACTGGATCTTGCAGGCGGGCCCGGTCGCGGAACCATGGTGGTAACGCACGCCGAACGGCAGGCGCTTGGTCACCACGACGTCGCTCACGGGCGCTTCGCCGGGATTGCGGACCCGCACCGTGTAGTGAAGCTCGTCGCCCGCATTGAGGCGCCGCGCCGGGATCCAGCGTCGGACTTCCAGGTCGCCGGGGCCGCTGTCGATTTCCAGGATTTCCACGGCGATGGTCGTTTCGAGCGGCCCGCTGCCCGTCGCGACGGCGGCCAGCTGGTTGTCGGGTTCCTGGGCAAGCGTGCGGGAAGCGTGAACCCCGCACCCGAGGCCGGTTGCGATGCAAAGGACGCCGAGCAAGGCCGGTTGGCGCAGCGAATGACGGACGTTCGACATCGGGGGTCGGACTCTGCGGGACACCGGCTCGGCAGGCAAGCCGCCCTCGCGAGCGTTATGCCCGGAAATGAGGCCTCCGGAAGACGGTTCAGCACCCGGGGTGTCGTCGCGCCGACGGTACGGGCTGATCGCTTCGACCTGGGCATTTCCCCGTATTTGACAGTGGTACCGTTCGGCGTTATTGTGCACTGCAGCAAATGCTGCATTGCAGCACCTATGGAGCAAGGAGACCTCGATGATCGTCGAAATGCAGGAATACGTTGCCGAGCGCGGTGAACTGCTGCGCGGACAGGTGCAGAAGTTGCGCGAAACGTCCGGCGAATCCATCCGCGAAGCCCTCACCGGCTCTGCGGAAACCATCAAGTCGTTCAAGAGCCCGGTCCGCGCGATCGCGCGCTCGAGCGTCAAGCTGAGCACGGTGTCCCAGGAGGCCGTGCAGAACCTGATCGAACTGCAGTCCGACGTCGTGACGTCGGCGCTGACCGAAGTTGCGCTGCGCCTCGAGCGCGCCACCAAGGCCGACAGCCTGGTCGAACTCGTGCGCGAGCAGTTCGAGCTCGTGCCCGCCACCCGTGACCGGATCGTCGAGGACGCGAATCGCGCCGTGACGATCTTCAAGACCGCGGGCCGCGAGTTCCGCAACGTCGCCAAGCACACGATCGAGATGGTGTACGACAAGGGCAAGGCCGACGTGGAAGCCGCGGGCAAGCCGGTGCGTCGCAAGACCGCTGCGAAGCGTCCGGCCCGCAAGGCCCCGGCGCGTGCGCGCAAGACCGCTGCCGTTGCGTAAGCAGTCAGCATGAACCCGGGCCCGCGCGGATAACCAAGCCATAGCGGGACCCGGTACAGGTCTCCCCCTGCTGCGCCCTCTCACGAGGGCGCTTTTTTTTGTGTCGGTGCATTCCCAAACGAAGCGCTTTGTCGCACCGCAGCGCGCGCCTGCCTGTCACGGCTATAATCGGTCGATGAACAGGAAGTGCTGCCGATGACGACGACGAACACCGCGCTGCGTGACTGGGTCGAAGCGACCGCGAGGCACACGCAGCCCGAGCGCATCCACTGGTGCACCGGTTCCGACATCGAGGCCGACGACCTGAAGCAGCTGATGCTGCGGACCGGCGACCTGATCGAGCTGAACCAGGCGACCTTTCCGAACTGCTACCTGCACCGCTCGCACCCGTCCGACGTCGCGCGGGTCGAGCACCTGACGTTCATCTGCACGGAACACGAGGAAGACGCGGGGCCCAACAACCACTGGATGGCGCCGAAGGAGGCACACGCCAAGGTCGACGCGTTGTTCGCGGGCGCGATGAAAGGCCGCACGATGTACGTGGTGCCCTACTGCATGGGCCCCATCAACTCGCCTTACGCGCGCTGCGGCGTCGAAATCACCGACAGTCCTTACGTCGTCCTCAACATGCGCATCATGACGCGCATGGGCGCGCCGGCCCTGCAGCGCATCGAGAAGGAAGGCACGTTCGTGCGCGGCCTGCACTCGATCGGCGACCTCGATCCCGAGAAGCGCTTCATCATGCATTTCCCCGAGGAGCTGTCGATCAAGAGCATCGGCTCGGGCTACGGCGGCAACGCCCTGCTCGGCAAGAAGTGTCATGCGCTGCGGATCGCGAGCTACCAGGCGCGCAAGGAAGGCTGGCTCGCCGAGCACATGCTGGTCGTGGGGCTGGAGAATCCGCGCGGTGAATTCCACTACGTCGCGGCCGCGTTCCCGTCGGCCTGCGGCAAGACCAACCTCGGCATGCTGATCCCGCCGGACACGATGCCGGGCTGGAAGGTCTGGACGATCGGCGAGGACATCGCCTGGCTGCACGTGGGCACGGACGGGCGACTGCGCGCGATCAACCCGGAGGCGGGATTTTTTGGCGTGGTTCCGGGCACGAGCCCGAAGACCAATCGCAACGCCTACGAGATGATCCACCACGACACGATCTTCACCAACGTCGCGCTGACGGCCGACAACGAGCCGTGGTGGGAAGGTCGCGTCCGGGGCGTGCCGGTCGTCGATTGGCAGGGCAAGCCGTACGACAAGGCGACGGCGAAAGGCCCCGCCGCGCACCCGAACTCGCGCTTCACCGTCTCCGCCAAGCAGAACCCGGCATATTCGCATTACATGGAGCACCCCGAGGGCGTGCCGATCTCGGCGATCCTGTTCGGCGGCCGCCGTCGCGAAGTCGCCCCGCTCGTCTACGAAGCGCGCGACTGGGCGCACGGCGTCATGATCGGCGCCGGCATGGCCTCGGAAACCACGGCCGCCGCCATGGGCCAGGTCGGTGTCGTGCGGCGCGATTCGATGGCAATGAAGCCGTTCTGCGGC
>JAJTCR010000024.1 GCA_021325695.1 Steroidobacteraceae bacterium
GCGCCAGCGTCGCGAGGTGCGGAGAGAACGTGTTGGTCTCGTGCTGGAACCCGCCGACTGCGATGCGCGCCACGGAGTGCCCCCATGCCTCGCCCGCATGTTACCGCGCGGTCCATGATCGAACAGGGGCCGAGGCGGGTACGCAACCTGTCCGTGGGTCGGAGCGGCATCCGTTGCTGCCGGCGATACGGCCGTGCAAGAATCGGCCGCATCGGTGACGCGGGTGGCGCGCGTCCACCAGGGACCAAGAACAAGCTCAGGGAGGTCCGACCGGCAACCGTCCGGAACGCATCTGCAGGTGCGACGTGCACAGCGGCATCACGACGGCTGCCTTCCGACCCCGCAACGTATCCGGGCACCTCGCTGACAGGGCGCACCAGTTTCTTTTTTCTGGGGATGAGCTTCCTGTGACGTGAACCCCGCGGGAGGAAGAGGGATGGAGCGACGAAAGTTCCTGGCCCAGGCGGCGCTCGCCGCCACGGCGACGTCCACTGCGCTCCTGGCCGGCTGCGGCGAGAAGGAAGAAAAGTCCGGCGGCCCGGCGGTGCAGACGGCGGCGAAGACCGCGATCAAGTGGCGGCTGCAGACCTACGCGGGCCCCGCCCTCGCCGAGCACGTCATCAAGCCTTCCATCAATGCCTTCAACAAGGTCGCCAACGGCGAGATGGTGATCGAGCTCTACTTCGCGGACCAGCTCGTGCCCACCGGCGAATTGTTCCGGGCGATGCAGACCGGCACCATCGACGCTGTCCAGAGCGACGACGACTCGATCGCCGCCCCGACCGACATCCGGGTGTTCGGCGGTTATTTCCCCTTCGCGACGCGCTACAGCCTCGACGTCCCGGCGCTGTTCCACAATTACGGACTGAACGAGATCTGGCGTGAGGCGTACGACGAAGTCGAGAACGTCACCTGGCTCAGTTCCGGCAGCTGGGACCCGTGCCACTTCAACACGGTCAAGCCGATCAACACGCTCGCGGACCTGAAAGGCCTGCGCATCTTCACGTTCCCGACCGCCGGCAAGTTCCTCGCGCGTTTCGGGGTGGTGCCCGTGACGCTGCCGTGGAGCGACGTGCCGGCGGCGATCCAGACCGGCGAGCTCGATGGCCTGGCGTGGTCCGGCATCACCGAGGACTACACGGTCGGTTGGGCGGACGTGACGCCGTATTTCCTAACGAACCACATCTCCGGCGCCTGGATCGGCTCGTACTTCGTCAACGACAAGTCGTGGGAGAAGGTGCCCGAGCACCTGAAGACGCTGTACAAGCTCTGCATCGACAGCTCGCACTACTACCGCCAGCACTGGTACTGGGGTGGCGAGGCGGACCTGCGCGTCAAGGGTCCCAAGATGAAGCTGACGACGATTCCCGCGGCCGAGTGGGCGACCGTCGAGAACGAGGCGCACCAGTTCTGGGACGAGATCGCGGCGACCAGTCCGCGTTGCGCAAAAGTCGTGCAGATCTTCCGGGAGTACAACGACCTCATGACGAAGGCCGGACCTCCCTATCGCTACGCCTGAATCCAAAGTCGAACGGTGCCGCGCGGTTCGCCGCTGAGCGCGCGGCGCGGCGCGCGTTCCACCTCACGGGGCTGGCATCCATCGGGATGCTGCGCGAAAGTACCGGGCTGCGAACGGCTCGACCGGTGAGAGGGAATTCATGGCGACCAAGAACGGCAGGAAGGCGCTCGCGCCGCTTCACGCGCGCAATCCCGTGCCCGCCCGCAGGACGTCCGTGCCGGTCGGCAGGGCCGCGCCTCGCTCCGATGGCACGCCGGACCGCGCCCAACTGCAGCGCATCGACGCGTACTGGCGCGCGTGCAACTACCTCGCCGCCGGCATGATCTACCTGCGGGACAACCCGCTGCTGCGCGAGCCCCTGGCGACCGACCACATCAAGCACCGCCTGCTCGGTCACTGGGGCGCCAGCCCGGGCCTGAGCTTCACCTACGTGCACCTGAACCGGCTGATCAACAAGTACGACCTCGACGCAATTTTTCTGGCCGGACCGGGACACGGCGCGCCGGGCGTGCTGGCGCCGGTGTACCTCGAAGGCACCTATGCCGAGATCTACCCGATCAAGGGTGAGGACGTCGAGGGCATGCGGCAGTTCTTCAAGGATTTCTCGTTCCCGGGCGGCATCGGCAGTCACTGTACGCCGGAGACGCCGGGCTCGATCCACGAGGGCGGCGAACTCGGCTACAGCGTTTCGCATGCGTTCGGTGCCGCGTTCGACAACCCGGACCTGCTGGTCACGGTGGTCGTGGGGGACGGCGAAGCGGAGACCGGGCCGCTCGCGACCGCCTGGCACTCGAACAAGTTCCTGAACCCGGTGCGCGACGGCGCGGTGCTCCCCGTGCTGCACCTGAACGGCTACAAGATCAACAACCCGACGCTGCTCGCGCGCATTTCGCACGAGGAACTGGAAGCGCTGTTCCGCGGTTACGGCTGGACGCCGCATTTCGTCGAAGGCGACGACCCGGCCCGGATGCACGAAGTCATGGCGACGACCCTCGAGCGCTGCGTGCTCGAGATCCGCCGGATCCAGGGCGACGCCCGCCGGACGGGCAAAGCCGAGCGTGCCCGCTGGCCGATGATCGTGCTGCGCAGCCCCAAGGGCTGGACCGGACCGAAGAAGGTCGGTGGCAAGACCGTGGAGGGTTACTGGCGCGCGCACCAGGTGCCGTTGGCCGACGTGCGCACGAATCCCGAAAACCTCAAGCAGCTCGAGCAGTGGTTGCGCAGCTATCGGCCGCAGGAGCTGTTCGATGCGAGCGGGCGCCTGGTCGAGGATCTGCGCGCGCTCGCGCCGAAGGGCCGACGCCGCATGAGCGCGAACCCGCACGCGAACGGGGGACAGCTGCGGCGGCCGCTGCGTCTGCCCGATTTCCGCGATTACGCCGTGCCGGTGAAGAAGTCCGGCGCCTCGGAGGCCGAGAACACGCGCCGGCTCGGCGAGTTCCTGCGTGACATCCTGAGACTGAACCCCGACAACTTCCGCGTGTTCGGACCGGACGAGACCACGTCCAACAAGCTCGACGCCGTCTACGAGGCGAGCCAGAAGACATGGCTCGGCGACTATCTCCCGGTCGACGCGGACGGCGGGCACCTGGCGCCCGACGGCC
The DNA here is from genome assembly GCA_021325695.1 of Steroidobacteraceae bacterium. Lineage (GTDB taxonomy): Bacteria > Pseudomonadota > Gammaproteobacteria > Steroidobacterales > Steroidobacteraceae > RPQJ01. The sequence goes on from JAJTCR010000024.1 coordinate 3,124, forward strand.
GCGTCATGGAGATGCTCTCGGAACACACGCTCGAGGGCTGGCTCGAGGGTTACCTGCTCACGGGCCGGCACGGATTCTTCTCGACCTACGAGGCCTTCGTGCACGTGATCGACTCGATGTTCAACCAGCACGCGAAATGGCTCGCGATCTCGCGCGAGCTGCCGTGGCGCGCGCCGGTGGCCTCGCTCAACATGCTGATCACCTCGACCGTCTGGCGGCAGGATCACAACGGCTTCACGCACCAGGACCCGGGCTTCCTCGACATCGTCGTCAACAAGAGCCCGGAGGTCACCCGGATCTACCTGCCGCCCGACTCGAATTGCCTGCTGGCGGTCGGGAACCGCTGCCTGCAGTCGACCGGCGACGTCAACGTGATCGTCTGCGACAAGCAGAAGCACCTCCAGTACCTCGACATGGACGCGGCGATCAGGCACTGCGAGAAGGGCATCGGGCTCTGGGACTGGGCCAGCAACGACGTAGGGTCGGTGCCCGACGTGGTGATGGCAGCGTGCGGCGACATCGCGACGCAGGAAGCGCTCGCGGCGACGGCACTGCTGCGCCACCACTTCCCCGACCTCAAGGTCCGGTTCGTCAACGTCGTGGACCTCTACACGCTGACGCCGCCCAAGGAACACCCGCACGGTCTCTCCGACCGCGACTTCGACTCGCTGTTCACGACGGACCGGCCGATCATCTTCAACTTCCACGGCTATCCGTGGCTGATTCATCGCCTGGCCTACCGCCGGCACAACCACGACAACCTGCACGTGCGCGGCTACAAGGAAAAGGGCAACATCAACACGCCGCTCGAGCTCGCGATCAACAACGAGGTGGACCGCTTCAGCCTCGCGATCGACGTGATCGACCGCGTGCCGCGACTGCAGGTCGCGGGCGCGCACGTCAAGGAGTTCCTGCGCAACCAGCAGATCGAATGCCGCAACTACGCGCACGAGCACGGCATCGATCGTCCCGCCGACCGCGACTGGAAGTGGCCGCAATGAGTGCAGAACCGCAGACCGTGACGACCCAGCTCGAGGCGCTGCGACGACACTCCGTGATCGTCGCCGACACCGGCGACATCGATGCCATCGCGAAATTCAGGCCGCAGGACGCGACGACGAACCCGAGCCTGATCTACAAGGCCGCGCAGGACGATCGCTACCGGCACCTGGTCGAGGCGGCATTCGCGGCCGCGCCGGGGCACGGCAACGGCGAAGATCGCATGGCCGTCGTGGTCGACCGGCTCATGGTCACGTTCGGCCGGGAAATCCTCAAACTCGTGCCGGGGCGCGTCTCGACCGAGGTCGCGGCGCGCCTGAGCTTCGACACGCAGGCGAGCGAACGCAAGGCGCGGGAACTGGTCGGGCTCTACGAGCAGGCAGGGATACCGCGCGAGCGCGTGCTGATCAAGGTTGCGAGCACCTGGGAGGGCATTCGAGCGGCAGAGCGTCTCGAGCGTGACGGCATTCACTGCAACCTGACACTGCTGTTCAGTTTCGCACAGGCGGTCGCCTGCGCCGATGCGGGCGTCACGCTGATCTCGCCGTTCGTGGGACGCATCTACGACTGGTACAGGAAGTCACGCGGCGTCGAGGACATTCCTGCGGCCGAAGACCCGGGGGTCGCGTCGGTCACGCGCATCTACGAGTACTACAAGAAGTACGGCTACCCAACCCAGGTCATGGGCGCGAGCTTCCGCAAGACCTCGCAGATCGTCGACCTCGCCGGCTGCGACCTGCTGACGATCAGCCCGGAACTGCTCGCGAAGCTCGAGGCGACGGCAGGCGACGTCGAGGCCCGGCTCACGACCGAGGCTGCGCGCCGCAGCGACGCGCCGAAGCTCTCGCTCGACGAAGCCGGGTTCCGCTGGCTGCACAACGAGGACGCGATGGCGACCGAAAAGCTCGCCGAGGGCATCCGCGCGTTCGACGCCGACGCGCGCAAGCTCGCGGAGCTGCTGCAGGCGAGGCTCGCGCCGGCCTGAGCCGCGTGCATCGGCGACCCGACCCGGCCATACTCCTGACCAACGGGCGGACCACCGTCGGCGGGCCGCAGCGGCTCGCCGAGGACGGAACGCGCGCATGTCGAGAACGAAAGCTGTGACTGCCTTCGCCAGGTCCCGGTGGCCTGGGTTTTGGGTGGCGTGGGTTTGCCTGGCAGCCGTCATCCCGGCGGGCGCGGTCGAGCAGTCACCTCCCGCCGCGCCGGCGGCTGCCGCTGCGCCGGCCGACCTGACGGTCGCAAACCGGTACATCGTCACGATGCGCGCCACGAACGAATTCGGCGCCACACCCACCGTGCGCGCAGCCGGCGTGCGGGACATCCTCGAGGCCCTGTTCGCCCGCGGCGGTCCGATGGAAGTCGACACGTCGGAGATGCCACAGGGCACGGCCGTCATGCTGGACGGGCAACCGGTGTTCCGGGTGCTGAACGGTGACGTGAATCCCGAGGCTGGGGAAACGACTCGCGGCGTCGCCGGCCGGGCGGCGGCGAACCTCAGGCTGGCCTTGCGTGACCTGCGGCAAAGCCGGGACCCGAATTACGTGCTCGCCGCCCTGGGCAAGACGCTGGTGGCGTCGCTCGTGCTCGCCGGCTTGCTGTGGCTCCTGTCGCGCGCGTATACCGCGGGGGCCGCGCGCCTTCGAGGTTACGTCCAGCGCCGATCGGCCTCGATGGTGCCAGAGTGGGGCCAGCAGGTCGTGGGCGGCGGTGGCTTCAGCGAACTCGCCATCGTGCCGTTGAAGCTGCTTGCCTGGGCGATCGCACTGTTACTGCTGTACCAGTGGGCCGCACTCGTGTTCGAGTTCTTCCCATATACGCGGCCATGGGGCGAGGCGCTGCTCACGAACCTGGTCGACGCGTTCGCGGAGATCGGGACCGGCCTCCTGCGCGCACTGCCGGGGCTGGCGTTCGTCGTGCTGATCTTCGCCATTGCCCGGTTCATCGCGCGCAGCATCCGCGCTTTTTTCGACGGCGTCGCGTCCGGGCGTATCCACGTGACCTGGTTCGACGAGACCACGGCCCGGCCGACGGGCCGCCTGCTCAGCGTCATCGTCTGGCTGTTCGCGCTCGTGGCCGCGTACCCATACATCCCAGGCAGCGACAGCGAGGCGTTCAAGGGCATCGGCGTCTTCATCGGCCTCATGATGTCGATCGGCGCCTCGGGCATCGTCAACCAGGCCGTGAGCGGCCTCATGCTGATGTACACGCGCACGCTGCGGCCCGGCGAGTTCGTGCAGATCGGCGACACCGAGGGCACCGTCACGTCGGTCGGCTTCGTGACGACGCGCATCGAGACGCTGCGCAACGTCGAGGTCAACGTGCCGAACGCAGTCATCACGGGCAACGTGACCCGCAATTACTCGCGGCTCGTCGGCAACGGTGGCATGCGGCTCCCGACCTCCGTCACGATCGGCTACGACACGCCGTGGCGACAGGTGCGCGCGATGCTGCTGATCGCCGCGGATCGCACGGCGTCGGTGGAAAAGGACCCGCCGCCACGCGTGCTGCAGACCGCGCTGCAGGACTTCTACGTCGAGTACACGCTCGTCGTCAGCGTCGCCGAGCCGCGCCGCAAGGTGCTCGTGCTGGACGAGTTGCACTCGAACATCCAGGACGTGTTCAACGAGCACGGCGTCCAGATCATGTCGCCGAACTACGAAGCCGACCCGGCGGACAAGAAAGTCGTACCGCAGGACCAGTGGTTCGCCGCCCCCGCCGAGAAATAGCGAACGGGGTTACGCCACGCGGACGCCCTGGAGTCTCCCGGAGCGTCCTTCATTTCCGCTGCGCGGCGTGCTCGACTGCCAGGGAGCCGATCTTGCGACCCATCGCCGCGGCGACCTCCGTGGAATTGCGGAAATGCACGCCGTCGCAGATGCGGGCCTCGGACACGTCGCGTGCGAACTCCTGAAGCGTGAGCCAGGATCGCTTGAGTTCCGGCGCGAGCGGGCTGACCGAATTGAGCGGTGGCACGGCCGCCTCGCCGACCTCGGCCTCGAGCACCGTCGCCAGCGACGAGGCCAGGATGCAATGGGCGCACGGGTACTCCGGGTGCATCGGCGTGTCGATCAACGGCACCCATTCGGGATCGCGCGTCGTTGCGTCGTTGCCGTCGAGGTCGCCGTTGCGAATGGCCGTGATCGGCCGCCAGAAGTTGTAGAAGTACTTCGCCTCGAACACGGCGATCAGTGCGTCGTCCATCGTCATCGCGGCGACCGCCAGCAGGCGTGCATTGGCCGTGACGTCCCGGCCGGACTGCGCCGCGACCGAACGCACGACGTGCCAGTACACGGCCGGTGCGGTGGCTTCCCAGAAGCGTGCGCTCGCAGTCTGCTCGGCCGTGCGCTTCACGCTTTGACGAGCGCCCATGCTCTTGATTTCGTTGTAATCGCGGGCCCAGGTCTCGCTGCCGAGGTCCGGCGGTGGCGGTGGCCGGAACTGCCGGCCGCTGCTCAGGACCCAGGGCCGGCGCTGGCCCCAGTGCGGCACGGCCGGCAGCATCGTCGGCGCGTAGACCCCGGCCGCCGTGGTCGGTCGGTACGCGTTCGGCGCGACGGCGCCATCGTTCGCGCGCGCGGCCAGCACGGCACTCGCGGCGCGCTCCCCGAGCGCGATGCCTCGCTGTCGCGCGGGTCCGTCCGGCACGGCGCGCAACGCAGAGGCGTAATCGGCCTCGATCGCCTCGTGCTCGTTCGGCACGAGTTCGAGCAGGACGCCGCGGTTGGCCGCGGCCACGGCAGCGTCGAACGAGGCGCCGGGGTCGGCCGGAAGCGCATAGGCGTCCGTGTATTGCTGCGTGACGGCGTTCGCGGCAGCGAACACGGCGACCTGCGCGATCGCCATGGCCCGCACCGCGAACGGGGTCGGCGTCAGCTTCGACGCGATCTCCGCAGCGCGCTCGTTGGTCGAGGTGACGACATCGGCGTGCGCCAACGACCCGGTGCCGACCGCGACGAGCGCGCATGCGCAAACGATCTGCCTCGCGAACCCGCAAGCGGAACTGATCGACGCCATGGGGCCTCCCTGCGACTGCCTGCGAAAAGATCGGGAATTGCCGGTGCGGCTAGTGTGCGCCTCTCGTGGCCACCATCAAGACCGCGGGATGTCGCGGGACTCGATCACGGTCGTCCCCGGCGGCGACCGCAACGCCGTGGCGACCATCGCCGCCGCGATGTCCCGCGCGGCCACGGGGCGCCAGGTGCTGGGCGCAAACCTCAAGGCGTGTTCCGCCAGCCGCTCGAACGGCCGCGACTCCGTGCGCTCACCCACGATCACCGACGGCCGCACGAAACAGAGGCTCGGCCAGCCCATCGCGCGCAGAGTGTGCTCGAGTTCGCCCTTGACGCGCGAGTAGAAGAACGGCGACGCACGGCTCGCCCCGAGAGCGCTCACGAGCGAGAAGTGCGTGGCGCCGTTGCGCAGCGTGATGTCGGCGATCCCGTTCGGGTACTCGAAGTCGACCTCGCGGAACTTCGCCTGCGACCCGGCCTTGCGGATCGTCGTGCCGAGTGCACAGAACACGTGCTTCGCCCGCAGTTCCCGCGCCACGTCACCGAAGCTTGCGAAGTCGCACTCCACCTGGCGAACCTTGCGATGTCTTGCAGGGGCGCCTAGATCGCGTCGCGTGAGCACGACGACCTCGGTGTACGCGTCCGACGCCAACAGCAGTTTCAGGCACTCCCCACCGACCAGGCCGGACGCCCCCGCGATCAGTGCTGAATTTCCGGACTTCACCGGGCCAGCGGTGCAAATTGCGGATCGGTGATCTTCATCTCGGTGACCGGACCGTATTTCTTCACCTGATCCCGGATCTTCGACGCATCCCCGATCAGCACGATGGCGAGATCGTTCGGATTGGGGAAGGACTTGTCGATCGTTGTGCGCACCGCGGTCGAGTCGGCGGCCGCGATGCGATCGGCGTACTGATCCACGTCCTCCGGTCCAAGTCCGTACAACATCAGGTCGGCGAGACGCGCCGCCAGCTGGCCGTTGGTCTCGAGCGTCGGCGGGAACTGCCCGAGCATGTAGCTCTTCGAGGAGGCGAGCGTGTCCGCGTCGAGGGCGTCGCGACGCAACCGCTCGAGGGTCGCCAGCGCGAGATCGATCGCCTGCACCGTGGACTCGGTCTGCGTGTAGGACGCGATGCCGTACGCGCCCGGCTGCGACCCGCGATCGAACGACGCACTGGCGCCGTAGGTGAGGCCGCTGTCGATCCGCAGCGCCGTGTTCAGCATCGAGGTGTAGCGCCCGCCGAAGACCGTGTTGACGACCGACTGCGTCGTGCGCGCCGGGTCCGTCCGCGACGCGCCGAGGTTGCCGAGCCAGAAGTAGGTCTGCGTCGCCCCGGGCTTGTCGACCAGCAGGACCTTGCGGCCCGCGGCACGGGACGGCGCCTGGACGGTCGGCACGGCCGCGCCCGCCTTGCGCCAACCACCGAACGCGCGTTCGAGCTTGTCCCGCATCGCGCGCGCGTCGATGTCGCCGACCACCGCGATGATCAGGCGGTCGCCCCCGACTTGGTCGGCATAGAAGCGCTTCACGTCCTCCAGCGTCACGGCGGCGAGCGTGCCTTCGCTGCCGCCCACCGGACGGCCGTACGGATGGTCGGGGAACAGCCACGCGTCGCCGTAACTGTCGATCAGCGCGCGCGGGTC
>JAJTCR010000025.1 GCA_021325695.1 Steroidobacteraceae bacterium
CTGGCAGCAGGTGCTGTTCCTGCGGCTCAACCGCGAAATCACGGGATTCCCCGACGGCACCGAAGAAGATGCGCTGCTGCTGATCCCGGGCATCAGCTATGCGAGCCTGCCGCCGAATTTCCTGACCGGGTGGGTGCGCGACGCCGCCTATTACGTCGAGCTCTCGGGAAGTCCGCAGACGCTCGGGTCCGAATCGTCCTACCTGCGGTTCTACGGTCGCGCCGAGCGCGTCTGGAAAATCGGCGGGCCGTGGTACCTGCGCACGCGAGGAGAGCTCGGCACGAGCTGGATCGACGAGTTCTCGGAGCTGCCCGCATCGCAACGCTTTTTCGCGGGCGGCGACCGCAGCGTGCGCGGCTTCGGTATCAACGAGCTGAGCCCGCCGCTCGACCCCGACAAGACGTCCGGGTCCACGTCCGGCACCGACGAAGGTGGCGGCGGCGAGCACAAGCTCGTCGGCAGCCTCGAACTCGAGCGCGATTTCCCCCGCAACTTCCGCGGTGCAGTGTTCTTCGACATCGGCAATGCCTTCAACGACTGGAACACGCCGATGGAATACTCGGTCGGCGTGGGCGTGCGCTGGAAACTGCCGATGCTCATGATCGGCCTGGACGTCGCGCAGGCATTGTCAGAGGACGGCATGAAGCCGCGCGTCCACCTCAACATCACGCAGGTGCTCTAGCGTGCGCCGGCGGCTGGGTGTCGTCCTCGCGGTCGTCACGCTGCTGCTGGTCGCCGTGCTCGGGGTGCTCCTCCAGCGCCTGCTCTACACGCAGGGCGGACTCGAGTTCGCATTACGCCAGCTCGACCGGTTGCAGGGTGTCCGGATCGAAACCACGGGCGCGCGCGGCACACTGACGGGGCCGCTCGACGTCGAGCGGATCGTGGTCGATCACGAAGCGCTGCACCTGGAGGCACGCGACCTGCACGTCGCGGTGCAGCCGGGCCCGCTGCTGGCCGGAACCGTGCGCCTGCACGACCTTTCGATTGGCCGGCTCGTCGTTCGGCTCAAGGAGCGGCCCGAGCGACCGAAGACGCCACCGCGCTTCCTGCCCACGGGACTTCGCATCGAGGCGCCATCGTTTCGCCTCGGCCCGACCGAGGTGACGCTGCAGGGCGGACGGAAGCTCGTCGTGAACGAGGCGACGGGATCGGTTGCGCTCACTCGCTGGCGGCTCGACGTCGACCCGCTCGATGCGCGCGGGCCGAACGGCGGCATCGCCGGCTCGTTCGCGCTGCGGGCGACGGAGCCGTTCGGGCTGCGTACGAACCTCCGCGGGGAGTGGCGCTTACCGGAAGACGCGTTCGATTATCGCTTCCGCGTGGAGACGCGCGGCAAGCTCGACCGGCTCGCTGCCGAACTCTACCTCGACGCCCCGGCCAAGCTGAGCTTCTCCGGCACGCTGCTCGACCTGACGGAAAACCCACGCGCACAAGGCACGTTTCGCCTGGCCGAATTCGACGGCTCGCCGTGGCTGCCGCCCGAACGGATCCCCCAGCTGACCGGCACGATCGCGCTCGCGGCCGGCCGCAATGGCGTCGGCTTCGACGGCACGCTCACCTCCCCGGCGCTGCCGGGACAACAGGTGCGCCTGCAGGGGAGCGGCCGATTCGCCGAGCGCGTGCTCGAGATCGCCAGCTTCCGGGCGTGGTTGCCGCGCATCGGGCTGGCGCTGACGTCGAACGGACGCGTCGAACTCGCTCCGCCCGACGCCCCCGAGGGCACGCTGCCCCGGCTGGCGCTGTCGGGCGAATGGACGGCGCTGCGCTGGCCGCTCGACGAACGCGCGACGCCGGTCGTCGTGAGTCCGCAAGGCGTGTACACGCTCGAAGGAGCGATCCCTTACGCCTTCAGGACGCGCGCGGAGGTCGAAGGCGGCGCGCTGCCGCGCGTCAGTTTCGAAGCGACGGGCGCGGTCGACAAGCAGTCGCTTTCGCTCGAACGTCTCGACGGTTACGCACTGCGCGGACGCATCGGGGCCCGCGGTCGGCTGCAATGGACCGGGCCGCAGCCCTGGGGCTTCGACGTCGACGCGCGTTCACTCGCGATCCACGAGTTGCGCCCCGGCGTGAACGGGACGATCAGCGCGCGCGGCAGGATCGCCGGCGCCGGCCTCACGGCGGCGGCGCCGTGGACCGCGCGACTCTCGTCGCTGTCGGGAACGATGTTCGGCCGTCCGCTGACCGGTCGCGGCGAGATCGCACATCGCGACCGCATCTTCGAGCTGCGCGACGTGCGCATCGCCAACGGGCCGTCGTTCGCGGACGTGCGTGGCCGCGTCGGCGCGCAGATGCTCGACCTCGACTGGAACCTCGATCTGCGGTCCCTGGCCATCGTTGCACCGGGCATGGCCGGCCAGCTGGTGTCGCGCGGCAACGCCCGCGGCTCGCCGCGACGACCGCAGGTGAACGCCACGGCGCACGTGCAACGTTTCGCCTACGCGGGCCTGACGGTCAACGACGTCGCCGCCGACGTCGACCTCGACAGCAGCGACCGCCGGCGGTCACGCATCGCCGTCAACGCGAGCTACGTCGCGACGGGCATGCTCGACTTCGACTCCGTTCGTGTCGGCCTCGAGGGCCTCGTGAGCGACCACGCCCTCGAGGTCGAGTTCAACTCGCCGGGCAATCCCGAGCGCAGGATCGCCGAATTCCAGGGCCGGATCGCGGCCGACGGCGGGCTCGACCTCGCAACCAGGGACTGGTCCGGGGACCTGACGCAGGCGAAAGTCGAATTCGCCGAGGGCGACGAGGCCAGTCTCATCCAGCCCGCATCGATCAGCCTGGGCCCGGACCTGCAGCGTTCCGCGCCGCTGTGCCTGCGCACGGCCGACGATGCGCGACTGTGCGTGGAGGGCGAGCATCGGGTGGCCCCGCAGCGATCCTGGCGCGTCATCTACAGCCTGCAGGACTGGCCGCTCAAGCGACTGCTGCGCACCATGCTCGGCTGGCGCGAGTTCGACGGGCGGCTGCAGGCGAGCGGCTGGGCCGAGCAGGAGCCCGGCAAGCCGTGGGTGGGCGGCAGCACGGTGCTCGTGCACGAGCCGGCCTTCGACATGCGGCGCAACAAGTTCCGCACCGAACGCATCCAGCTCGGCAGCAGCCGCGTCGACCTCTTCGTCGAGCCGAGCGAGATGCGCGCGGAAGTGAACCTCGAGGTGGACGAGACGACCAGCCTGCGCGGGGAGGCGTTCGTCGACCGTCGTGCAAACCTGCTCGACTCGCCGGTGCGCGGACAGGTCGTCGGTCGCTCCGAGGCGATCAAGGTCCTGCCCCTGCTGGTGCCCGAGATCGATCGCGCGGTCGGCCGCCTCGACGGCCAGGTCTCGGTGGGCGGCCGGCTCGGCGCACCCGAGTTCACCGGTGACTTCCAGCTGCGCGACGGCCGCCTCGATCTCTACCGCACCAACCTGACTATATCGGCGCTGCAGGCGGACGGGTCGTTCGCCGGCGACGCGCTGCAGTTCAGGGCGACCGGCCAGACGGCCAAGGGGCGGCTCGAGGTCGACGGCAACTTTGGCTGGCCGCAAGGGCAGCTGACCGGCACGATGCGGCTCAGGGGCGACGACCTGCTCGTCGCCGACACCCCCGATTTTCGCGTGCTGGCGTCGCCCGACATCGAGCTGCACGCCGGCAAGGACGGGTACCGCGTCGATGGCCAGGTGCGGATCCCGACGGCGCGCATCTCGCCGCGCGAATTGACGAGCAAGGTCGACACGTCGCCGGACGAGCGCATCGTCGGCGTGCCTGACCTGGACGACGAGGCCGCGCGGTCCACTGCGGCGCACTTCACGTCGAGCATCAAGGTCGTCCTGGGAGAGGCGGTGCGCGTCGAAGCCTATGGCCTCAAGGCCCGGCTCGGCGGCGACGTCACGGTGTCGACGGTGCCCGACGACGTCGCGCGCGGCAATGGCACCATCAGCGTCGTCGAGGGCGAATACAAGGCGTTCGGGCAGGACGTGACGATCACGAAGGGACTGCTCACGTACCGCCAGGCGCCGCTCAACGAACCCCAGCTCGACATCGTCGCCGAACGCAAGATCAAGGACACCGACATCACGGTCGCGGTCAACGTCCGCGGCATGCTCGACAACCCGTTCATCGCGATCACGTCGACGCCGTCCATGCCGAGCAACGAAGCGCTGTCGTACCTGCTGACCGGACGCTCGATCGACACGCTGCAGTCCGGCGAGGCCGCCAACGTCAACCAGGCCGCGGAGAGCCTCGCGATCAGCGGCGGCGGGTTGCTGCTCGGCGGCCTCGGCACGAAGCTCGGACTGGACGAGTTCTCGGTCGAACGGACCGGCGAGGACGACACCTCGGTCGTCCTGGGCAAGGCGCTGTCGCCGAACCTGTTCGTGAGCTACGGCATCTCGATCGCGGAGGCCATCAACACGATCAAGCTCCGTTACACGTTGAACAAGCACTGGTCGGTGAAGGCCGAGTCGGGGCTCGAGCAGAGCGCGGACTTCGAGTATCGCATCGAACGTTGACGCTGCACTCGAGGTCGAGCAGCGCAGCATCGATGCTCGATGACGATGACGGTCGACGCCAGGTCCTTTGCGCCATGGACGTTGCATGCGCCGTGCGACGTTCTCAGGCGCTGCGAACGAGCTCAGGCCCGTGCGACGTGTCGGCACGGAGCCGGTTTCAGATTCCGGATCTGAACGCCTCGAGCCACCTCGTGCACGCGCCCAGGTTGGCAGGCGCTACCCGACACCAAATCAGCGCCAGCGGCGCTCAGTCGAAGTCCGTCGGAATGCCGGGTTCGAGCCAGTGCTGCCGCATGCGCAGGACCTGCGTGGGCGTGCAGCGACCGAGCGACATCGGCGGCAGCGCATGCGGATCGAAGAAGCCGACCGCGTCCGTCTCGTAACTGCCGTGGACCTCGCCGCCCTCGACGTCGCAGAGGAAGAAGGCCTTCCAGCTGTGAAAGATCGACGGCGTGTGGCCGTGCAAGTTGCGGTCGTAGAGCGCCGCGAGCTTGCGCACGCTCGTGCGCAGTCCCGCCTCCTGCTCGATCTCGCGCCGCACCGCTCCCGACGGCGAATCGTTGACGTCGGCCCAGCCGCCGGGCAGCGTCCACAATCCCTCGTGCGCCTCGCGCACCAGCAGGACGTGGCCGTCCTCCGGCCGGAACACCGCACCCCGGACCTCGATCTTCGGCGTCACGTAACCGGTTTCGCGTGCCCACTTCCGCTCGAGCTCCACCGGGCTGATCCGCGACCCGCCCGCGAGCAGTTCGACCGCGATGCGCTCGATCTGCTCGTAACGCTCGCGGTCGTACTCGTCGCGGCAGAAGTGCAGGCCCGTGCGCGCGAGCGCATGCAGGCTGCGCACGAGCGCGAGGCGGTGCCCGGAATCGCCATCCGGCGACGCGGCGTGGCTCATGGTCGTGCACCGTGCCCGGCCGGTCTTGACAGTGCTTGCATAATTATGCACATTTGCGCGTCTTTTATTCACCTATAGGAAAGAAGCCGCCGTGGCCAGCCAGATCGACGCACAGACCCTGCGCCGGGACGCGATCGTCCGCATCCTGCGCCAGAGCGCCGTGGCCCGGCAGGCCGAGCTGGTGGCGCGGCTCGCGCGCGAAGGGTTCGAGGCCACGCAATCGAGCGTGAGCCGCGACCTGCGTGAGCTCGGCGTGGTCAAGGGCGCGGATCGCTACCTGCTGCCCGCGGCGGAGGACGCGCTGACGCCGAGCCACTTCGAGACGGTGCGAGCGTTCGTCAAGGGCTATCGCGCCTCCGGCCCGACGCTCACGGTGCTGCGCACGTCGGCCGGCACGGCACAGAGCGTGGCCATCGCGCTCGACAAGGCGCGCTGGCCCGAGGTCGTCGGGACGATCGCGGGCGACGACACGATCTTCATCGCCACGGAGAGCGCCCGGGCGCAGCGTCGGCTGCACGAGCACCTCCGTACCACGTTCGGACGCTGAGATTCCTTCGATGACCACGACTGCCCAGGGCGACCAGAAGCCCATCCTGCTCGCTTTTTCCGGCGGACTCGATACCTCGTTCTGCGTGCCCTGGCTCGCCGAGACCTACGGCCGTCCGATCGTCACGCTCACGGTCAACACGGGCGGCATCGACGCCGACGCCGCGGCGACGCTCGAACGACGGTCGCGCGCGCTCGGGGCGATTGCGCATCATCTCGTGGACGCGCGCACCGGGTACTTCGAGCAGGTGCTCAAGTACCTGGTCATGGGCAACGTGCGTCGCGGCAATCTGTACCCGCTCTGCGTCGGCGCCGAGCGCGTCCTGCAGGCGCAGACCGTTGCCAGGTTCGCACGTGAACTCGGCACCGACGTCACGGCCCACGGCTCGACCGCGGCCGGCAACGACCAGGTGCGCTTCGAGGTCGCGCTGCGGACGCTGGCGCCCGAACTGGAGATCCTCGCGCCGGTGCGCGACCGGGCGTTCAAGCGCCCCGAGCAACTCGAATACCTGACTTCGCGCGGGCTGCCGGTGCCGTCGTTCGGAGCGGCGTACTCCGTCAATCGTGGCCTGTGGGGAGTCACGATCGGCGGCAAGGAGACGCTCGTCTCGGAAACCTGCATACCGGACGACGCCTGGGTGCTCACCCGGGATGCGTTCGCGCAGGCGCACCCGCCGGAGCGTCACACGATCGGTTTCGACTGCGGCGTGCCCTGCTCGCTCGACGGCCGCACGCTCGATCCGGTTTCATTGATCGAGCAGGTCGAGGCCATCGGCGCGAAGTTCGGCGTCGGTCGCGGCATCCACCTCGGCGACACGATCATCGGCTTCAAGGGTCGGGTCGCGTTCGAGGCGCCGGCGGCAGAAGTATTGCTCACCGCGCACCGCGAGCTCGAAAAGCTGGTCCTGTCGGCCCGACAGCAGCGCACCAAGGATCTCCTCGCCGGCCCCTACGGCGACCTGGTGCACGAAGGCCAGCACCTCGATCCGGTCTGTCGCGACATGGAGGCGTTCTTCGTTTCGACGCAGCAGCGCGTGACCGGCGAAGTGCACCTGCTGTTCCGGCCCGGCGTGCTGTTCGTCGAGGGCACGTCGTCGCGATTCTCGCTGATGAAGGCCTCGAAAGGAGCCTACGGCGAATCGGCCGGCGAGTGGACGCCGGAGGATGCGCACGGGTTCTCGAAGATGCTCGCCCTGCCGGGCATTTTCTACACGCGTGCCGGTCGCAACTGAGCGCCGAGGCCAGGGGGACTTTCACCGAATGCAGCAGAAGACCGTCGTCGTCGACAAGGTCGCCTCGATCGCGCAAGCCTGTGGCCTCGGCCACGAGTTGCGCATCGCCACCACCGACATCCCGTGCGAGGAAGGCGTCGTGCTGGTCGTCGAGGTGCTCAGCAACAAGTCGACGTACAACACGCTCGAGCTGACGAGCGGCCGCATGGCCAAGGTGTCGCGCGGTGACGTGATCGTGGGGGCGCTCGGTCATCGGCAAGCGCTGTTCGGCTACTCCGGCCACATCCCGGAGACCGTGCAGGCCGGCGACGTCGTGCAGGTGCTGAACATCGGCGGCGTGCTCGGTGTGTGCGACTCTGTCAATCCCGAGAAGGGCAAGCCATTCGACGCCCGCGTGCTCGGCTGCGTGCTGCAGTTCCCGTTCCTCGGGGAGCGCATCGGCGTGCCGGCGCGCGTCGGCTACAAACCGCTCGACCCGGGCTCCCCGCTCGACACGCACGGCGTCCCGGTCGTCGCGCTCGCCGGCACCTGCATGGAGGCGGGCAAGACCGCGGCGGCCTGCGCGATCGTCGCGCGCATGCGGCATCGCGGTCTCGCCGTCCACGCGTTCAAGGCCACCGGCGTCTCGCTGCGTCGGGACATCCTGGCAATGGAAGATGCCGGCGCGCGACGCAGCCAGATCTTCACGGACTTCGGCGTCGTCACGACCACCGCGAAGACGGGGCCGGCGCTCACGCGCACGATGTTGACCGAAATGACCCAGGGCCGGCCGGACGTGGTCGTGTTCGAGCTGGGCGACGGCATCCTCGGCGCCTACGGTGTCGAAGCGATCCTGGCGGCCCCGGACATCGCCAAGTCGCTCAACGCCGTGATCCTCTCCGCCAACGACCCTGTCGCGGCCTGGGGCGGTGTCAAACTGCTGCGCGAGCGGTTCGGCATCGAACCCTGCGCGGTCACGGGGCCCTCCACCGACAACGCCGTCGGGGTCGACATCATCGAGGGGCAGATGAACGTGCGCGCGTTCAATGCGATGACGTCCGGCGCCGCGCTCGGTGACCACATCATCGAGTCGCTCGGCATCGCGACGGCGACTCCGGCCGCGGTGGTGGCCCAGTGAACCCGCGCACGCCGGCGCTGGTCCTCGGCGGCACGGGCTACGTCGCGGGCGAGTTGCTGCGGCTGCTCGCGGGTCATCCGTACTTCGACCTGGCGGCGGTCGCCTCCGACAGCCAGCCCGACGAGCCGGTCGCGCAGTTCTTCCGTCACCTGCAGCCGGTGCTGCCGCACCTGCGCTTCACCGACCATGAAGAGATCCTCGAGTACGTCACCGCGAATCCCGCGACGGCGGTGTTCTCGGCCGCGCCGCACGGCGTGTCGGCCGCGCTGATCGACCGGTTGCTCACGGCCGCTGAACAGGCGGACGCGCAGCCGCGCGTGGTCGACATCTCGGCCGACTTCCGGTACTCGACGGTGCAGGCCTACGAAGCCGTCTACAAACACGCGCACGGGGCGCCGGCGCGCCTCGCCGAGTTCACGTGCGCGGTACCGGAGCACCTGAACGCCTTGTCGACTCCGCACGTCGCCCACCCCGGGTGCTTCGCGACGGCGGTGCTGCTCGCGAGCGTCCCGCTGCTGTCGCTCGGCCTGGTCGAACCTCGGTTGTTCGTCGCGGGCATCACCGGCAGCACGGGCTCGGGCCGCGGCCCGACGGCCGGGACTCACCACCCGCAGCGGCACAGCGACCTGTATTCGTACAACGCGCTCGCGCATCGCCATGCGCCCGAGATCGCCGCGCTGGCCCAGGCGGCGTCGGGCGTCGAGGCGGACTTCATGTTCGTGCCGCACTCGGGCCCGTTCGCGCGCGGGATCCACGTCACGGTGCAGGCCGTCTTGCGGGAGGAGCTGACGTCGCACGAGCTTGTGCACGCGCTGCGCGACTACTACGACCAGTCGCCGTTCGTGCGCGTGGGAGGCGAGATGCCCAGGCTCAAGGACGTGGTCGCCAGCAATTTCGCCGAGCTCTCCGGCGTCAGCAACGGCCGCTCGGTGGCCGTGATGTGCGTGATCGACAACCTGACCAAGGGCGCGGCCGGCGGCGCCGTGCAGTGGATGAACCGGATGTTCGGCCACGAGGAAACCGCCGGCCTGATGACGCCTGCGCCGGGCTGGACCTGAGGAGAAAGTGTCTGGTGGCCAGTGGCTAGTGCCTGGTCAGCAAAGATATGCCCAGCCGTAACGTTACGTCACGTCGCACTTCCCACTAGCCACTAGCCACCAGCCACCAGCCACCGGCCACTTCGCTATGTCCGCACTTCCCTGGACTCCTCCCCCCGACCACTTGGCCCCCGTCTACGCGCAGTGGGCGCTCGACGTCGTCGACGCCTCGGGCGTGCACCTGCACACACGCGACGGCCGCCAGGTGCTCGATCTCTACGGCGGGCACGCGGTCGCCGCGCTCGGTTACTCGCACCCGCGTCTGCTCGCCGCGTTGGAGCGGCAGGCACGCTCGCTGATCTTCCAGAGCAACGCGGTGCCGCTCGAGGTGCGGGCGCGGG
>JAJTCR010000406.1 GCA_021325695.1 Steroidobacteraceae bacterium
TCAGTCTCCCCGTACCGCAGAATTGAGTGTCCGGACCCACGAACGCGACAGCACCCGTCGTGGCGCGTGGCCGGACGTTGCCGCGACGGCGGTGGCGACCAACCCCTCGAGCCGCGCGCGTCGACGACGCACGCGCGCCCGATTCGAACCGGGCGGTCCAGCGACCGACCGGGCCTGATCGATCCACGGAGGAGATACTCATGTACGGAAACAATGCTGGACTGGCCACCGATCCGAACGCGTCGTCGAGCACGATGTCGGACAACCTGTCGACGAGCAACGTCTCGGCCCGCCACCAGGAGACCATGGCGCAGCTGAACCGCACGGTGTCGCAGGCCGAAGAGCTGCTGCGTGCGCTGGGCAACGAAAGCAGCGAGGCAATCGACGCGATGCGCGCCCGCGTGTCGACGACGCTGCGGGACGCCCGCGAGCGGCTCTCCGGCAGTGCGACACAGGCCCGTGCCCTGGCGGGCAACACCATGTCGCAGGCAGACGCGTTCGTGCACGCGAATCCGTGGCGTGCCGTCGCGATCGGTGCCGGCATCGGCGCGCTGCTGGCGATCCTGATGTCGGGCCGGCGCTCGGACTTCGACGTCGACAGCGACTGACGGGTGACCCCCGTGTCATCGCGACTCGCACTGCTGCGACACCTCTGGGCGATGATCCAGACGCGCGCCGAGGCCGCCAGCCTCGTCGTGCAGCTGCAGCGCACCGCGGTGACGCAGGGGCTCCTCTTCTACGGCATCGCGGCGGTCACCGGACTCTCGTTCATGACCGCCGTGATCGTCTGGATCGCCGTGGCGGCCCCGCCGTCCTGGCGTGGCTGGGCGCTCGGCATCGTCTCGCTCGCGTTGCTCGCGACGGCCATCTTCTCGGCGGTCACCGCCGGCAAGAAGATCGCTCGCGACACGAGCCTCATCGCGGACTTCTCGCGCGGACTCAAGCTCGACCTGGCGATGGTCAACCTCGCCCTCAAGGATCCGGATACGGAGGACGAGGACGAGCTCGCCGAGCGCGAGCGCGCGAAAGAGAAGGTGCGCGAGGCGGCGGCCGATAAAGCCGCCACGCCCAGCACGGCCGAGGGCGGCGTCACGTCCTCGCCGGACGGTCCGTCCGTCCAGACGGCCGAGGCCGCGATGCGCGCGGCCGCGCCGAGACCCGACGTCTCGCCCGCGGGACCTGCGGCTGCAGACGTTACCGCGCCTGCGCCGACGACGAGCGGTCCATCGGCCGCGGCAGGCTATGCGATGACCGGAGGCGGCGCCTACGCCGCGACGTCCGCCGTCGTGTCCCCGGTGACCGAGCGCGAGCGGCCCGACCAGGCCTTACGGCCGGAGGACATCGACGCGGCAGCCCGCGCCGTGGACGACACCGAGCGAAGAAGGCAACACCATGGAAGCCCGTGAACAACTGCGGCTGCTGAGCCTCGAGATGGAAATGCAGCGGGCGTGGCTCGCGGCGTACCTCGATGACAAGGAGACGCGCGCGGCGATGCGCCGTAACAACGTCCTGCTGCAAGCGCTGATGTCGGTCGTGCGCGCGCGGTCGCTTTGGCTCGCCGCGTTCGGGATCGCGGCCGAGTGGTGGCGCCAGCGAAAGTTGCGGACGGCCCAGGCCTGATGAGCGCACGAAACCAGGGAGAATCACCAATGTACGCGCCCGACGAACGCGACGATGCCTCGCGACGGTTCATCTCCGACGTCGAGACGCTGCGTGCACGCGCCCGCCAGCACATGGAACTAGGCTCCGTGACGCCGGACTATCCCGACGGCCGCGCCCAGATCTGCCAGCTGCTCAACGAGGCGCTCGCGACCGAGATCGTCTGCGTGCTGCGGTACAAGCGTCATTACTTCACCGCGCGTGGCAGCGCCGGCAAACTCGCGGCGGCCGAGTTCCTCGAGCACGCCAGCGAGGAGCAGGCGCACGCGGACCTGATCGCGCACCGCATCGCCCAGCTCGGCGGCGACCCGGACCTGAATCCTGCCACGCTGCTCGCGCGCAGCCACTCCGAGTACGACCAGCACGAATCCCTGCGGGACATGCTGCAGGCGGACCTCTTCGCGGAGCGCGTCGCGATCGAGAGCTACCGCGAGATGGTGCGCTACTTCGGCGACCGCGACCCGACCTCGCGACGCATGATGGAAGAGATCCTCGCGAGCGAGGAAGAGCACGCCGACGACCTCGTCAACCTGCTGCACGACCTGCCACTCGGCTGAGCGTTTCGGGATGGACGACGATTCCGATCCGGGCACCACGCTCCTGGTGCTTTCGCACCTGCGCTACGACTTCGTCTTCCAGCGCCCGCAGCAGCTCATGTGCCGGCTCGCGCGCCGGCACCGCGTCGTCTTCGTCCAGGAACCCGTGCGCACGGACGGGCCGCCCCGGCTGCGCGTCTGGCAACCCACCGTCAACGTGCGGGTGCTCGAACCGCAGACACCGCTCGCGGCCGTCGGGTTCCACGACGACCAGCTGCCGATGCTCCGCGAACTGCTCGAGCCCGAGTTCGCCCGGCTCGACCGGCCCGTGCTGTGGTTCTACACGCCGATGGCGCTGCCGCTCGTCGCGGACGTGCCTGCGCGCAAGGTCGTGTACGACTGCATGGACGAACTCGCGGCGTTCCGTTTCGCCCCGCGCCAGCTGCAGCAACGCGAAGCCGCGCTGCTGCGACGGGCCGACGTCGTCTTCACCGGCGGACGCTCGCTGTACCGCGCCAGGCGCGACCGGCATCACGACGTCTGGTGCTTCCCGAGTTGCGTCGATGCGCGGCACTTCGAGCCA
>JAJTCR010000407.1 GCA_021325695.1 Steroidobacteraceae bacterium
GCGCTCTGCAAGGCCGGCGATCACGTGCTCTATTTCGCCGAGCAGTACCAGCCGACGCAGAAGCTCGTGGGTCGGTTGCTGAAGCGGTATGGCGTGATGAGCACGATGCTGTCGGTCACCGACGCCGATGCGATCCAACGCGTGCTCGCGGGCACGCCGACCCGCGTCGTCGTCTTCGAGTCGCCGACCAACCCGGTGCTCAAGATCGCAGACCTCGAGCGGATCACCGCGCTCGCTCGACGCCACGGCGCGCTCACGCTGCTCGACAACACCCTCGCCGGGTTCCACAACCACGGCCAGTACGACATCGACCTGTTCGCGCACAGCCTCACGAAGTATGCGTCCGGTCACGGCGACGTGATGGGTGGCGCGATCATCGGCAACGCGGCGCTGATCGACTCGCTGCGCGACGACGTTGCGATCATCGGGGCGACGCTCGATCCGCATGCCGCGTTCCTGATGCTGCGCGGCATGAAGACGTATTTCGTCCGCTGGGACGCGCAATGCCGCGCCGCGCAGCTCGTCGCCGAGTTCCTCGCCGAGCATCCACGCGTCGAGCGCGTGCGTTATCCGGGGCTCCCAGGCGATCCTTGCAACGCGCTTGCGCGCGCGCAGATGCACGACTTCGGCACCATCGTCACGTTCGACATCCTCGGCGGCCAGGCGGCGGGCAGCCGCTTTGCCGAGGCGCTGGAACTGTTCTCGATCGCGGCGAGCCTGGGCTCGACCGAATCGCTGGTGCTGCCTCCTGCGCTGCAACAGCCGCGGGGTCTCACGGGAGAGCAACGTCGCTGGTCCGGCATCGGCCCGGGCACGGTCCGTCTTTCGATCGGTGTCGAAGACCCGCAGGACCTGCTCGCCGACCTCGGTGCAGCGCTGAACGCAAGCTCGGGCTGACCCGGTCTCCACGCACGCGTGGCTCTGTTATGCTTTCGGCGATCGAGGGGGACTCGATAGGTCGCTGGTCATGGACGCCGCGAGCCTGAGGGACGGCTTTCGGGTGAGCGATTGGCTCATCGAGCCACGCGCGTCGCGTGCCACGGACGGGTCTGGGCGCGTCGTCGAGCTGACACAAAATCAAACCCAGTTGCTCGTCACGCTGTCCTCGCGGCACGGCGAAGCCGTCGGCAAGCGCACCCTGCGCGAGGCGGTCTGGCCCGATTCCACGGCTTCGGACGACAAGCTTCGGGACACCATCGCGAGCCTGCGAGCGCTGTTCGGCGAGAACCCCCGACACCCGCGCTACATCGCCTCGGTGGGCCACGACGGTTATGCGCTGGTGGCCCATTTCGAACTCGCGCCGCATCGTCCCGAGTCCGTCCCCACCCGGCCCGACGCTCGGCTGCACCGGCTCCTGAGTGAACTGCGGCGGCGCAGCGTGATCAAGGTGGGAGCGTCCTACCTGCTCGCAATGTGGATCATCCTGCAGGTGGCGCAAGTCACGTTCGCACCGTTGCATTTCCCCGGGTGGTGGATGACGGCGCTCACGATCCTCGCGATCCTGGGCCTGCCGATCGTGATCGTGCTCGCGTGGACCTACGAGATCACGCCACAGGGCGTGGTGGTGGATCCCGGCAACGGAGGGGCCGGCCTCGTGAATCTGCCACGTCCGCGCCACTTGCTGGCGCCCGCCATCGTCTTCGGCGTGGCGGCCATGGCAGGCGTCACCGGGCTGGCCTGGTGGCGCACGATCGACACGCCGGTCGTGGCGGCCGCCGGGACGGCGGAAACCGAGCCGCGGCCGCAGTCGGTGGCGGTGCTCCCGCTGGTCGACCTTAGCCCGTCGGGGGGCAATGCCTGGCTCGGCGACGGCCTGAGCGAGGAGCTGTCGACGCGTCTCGCCCAGGTGCCCGGTCTGCGCGTCGCTGCCCGCACGTCCGCCTTCGAGTTCCGCGGCAAGAACCTGGACGTGCGGCGCATCGGCCAGTCGCTCGGCGTTCGCCACGTGCTCGAGGGCAGCGTTCGGCGCGAGGGTGAAGGCGTGCGCGTCACCGTGCAGTTGATCGACGCACGGACCGGCTACCACGTCTGGGCAGGAAACTTCGATCGAGCGTGGCGCGACGTGCTCACGCTGCAGGACGACATCGCGCGCTCCGTCACGGCGGCGCTCCAGGTCGTGCTCATGGACGCCAAGGGTAGCGAGGCTACCGCGCACGCAACGTTGCTCGACTCCCGCGCGGTCGACCCGTACCTGGAGGGCCTCGCCTTGCTCCGGCAGCCGGGCGACCAGAGTTCACTGGGCGAAGCGCAGGAGGCATTTCGAGCTGCCATCACCATCGCTCCGGACTTTGCTGGGGCGCACGCCGGATTGTGTCGCGCGCTCGCACGCTCGTTCGATCAGAGCCGCGATCGCCGCGAACTCGCCGAAGCCGAGGTGGCCTGCCAACGCTCGTTGGCGCTCGACGCAACGCTGATCGATACCGAGAAGGCGCTGGCCGGACTGTACGTTTCCGATGGCAAGTTCCGCCCGGCGGCCGAGTCGTACTCGAGGGTCATCGCACGCAATCCACGGGATGCGGATGCCCTCCTGGGCCTCGGTCAGGCGTACGAGGGATTGGGACGTGCACGTGAGGCCGAGGCGAGCCTGCGCAAGGCCACCGAAATCGAACCGGCCTACTGGAGCACGCACATGGCGCTCGGCGGCTTCCTGTTTCAGCGGGGGCGCGCCGACGAGGCGCTCGCGGCGTTCAGGCGCGTGACGGAACTCGTCCCGGCGAGCGCCCTGGCGTGGAGCAACGTGGGGGCCGCGTTGCACCTGAAGGGTGACCTTGCAGCGGC
>JAJTCR010000026.1 GCA_021325695.1 Steroidobacteraceae bacterium
GCGCCGGCAGTTCCAGCCGCGGCTCGAGACTGGCGCAGCCACACGGGATGATCGTTGCCAGGCCCATGCACAAGCCGCGCGCTATGCGCATCGCATACCATCCCGTCGTTCCAGTCGTGGTCCGAAGCTTAGCCGAGTCCGGTGCGTCGTTCGGGCCGATGCCGCGCAGCGTGCATCGCGTGCTGTCGTTCGGGCAACGTGAATGTCACACTACGCGATGCGCCGGTGACAAGGCGATCGCGAGGCCGGGACGCTCGTGCGGGTGACAAGAACACGACTGGGTACGCTGCTGCGGCTATCCGTGGTCTTTGCCAGTCCGGCCGTGGCGCCGGCCCAGGACATCGAGCCACGCGCGTATTCGAACATTCCACTCGGCGTGAATTTTGTCGGGATCGGATACGCGCACTCCACGGGCGCCTTGGCCGCCGATCCCAGCCTGCCGATTGACGACGCGGAACTTCGCACGGACGCGCTGCTGTTGGGGTACGCGCGGGGCATCGCCGTGGGCGGACAGTCGGGCAAGGTCGACGTCGTGTTGCCGTACGTCTGGCTCGACGGCACTGCAGAAATTGCCGGCGAGCCCGAACGCCGTCGCGTGTCCGGTTTCGGCGATCCACGCGTGCGGATCTCCTGGAACCTGCTCGGCGCGCCGGCGCTCACGCTGCCGGAATTCGCGTCTTATCGACAGGAGACGATCGTCGGCCTGAGCCTGCAGGCGAGCCTGCCGCTCGGGCAGTACGACGACTCGCGTGTCGTGAACCTCGGCAGCAACCGCTGGTCACTCAAGCCCGAGATCGGGATGTCACGCGTCGAGGGTCCGTGGACGTTCGAACTCGCGGCTTCGGCGACGCTCTTCGGCGAAAACTCCGATTTTTTCGGTGGACGCTCACGCGAACAGGATCCGGTCTATTCGCTGCAGGGCGGAGTGGTCTACGGATTCGGTCGTGGCGTCTGGGTCGCGCTGCACGGCAACTACTACACCGGCGGCCGGACCAGCGTCGACGGCGTCGACGGCGACGACCTGCAACGGAACTCGGCGTTGCGTTTTACCGCCGCGTGGCCCATCAATGCGCGGGATTCGCTCAAGGTCTACGTCGGCACCAATGTCTCGACGCGAACCGGCACCGATTTCGACACCGCCAGCCTCGCGTGGCAGCGTCGGTGGGGCGGCGGACTTTGAGCCGTGCGCGATTGCGTTTCGAGGCGAACCGAGGGGAACCGCAACATGAAGACTACCTGGATCACCGCCGCACTGGCCGGCAGCCTTGCCGGTGCGATGGGCACCGTAGCCGTTGCGGAAGATGCCGAATGGCGTCACACGGCGTTCGTCTATGGCATGGGCGCGGCACTCGACGGCGACGCGTACGTCGGCTCGCTCCACGTGCCAGTCGACATGAGCATCTCCGACCTGTTCGACGCCCTCGAGTTCGGCGCCATGGCCGCATATCGCGTGCAGAACGACACCTGGTCGTTCACGGGCGACGCGACCTACATGGGGCTCGGCGGGACAGGGCGGGGGCCGCGACAGGGGCTCATCAAGGGTGACGTCGACATAGACCAGACGACGTTCATGGCCACGGTCGGTCGGCGTGTCACGCCCGGGCTGGAAGTGCTGTTCAGCCTCGGCTACCTGGATCTCTCGACCGATGTGAAGGTCACCTCGACCGGTCCCGCGGGGATCGTGAATACCAAGGCGTCGACAGGCGCCGACTGGGTCGACCCGGCGGTCGGCCTGCAGTACAACGTGCCCGTCGTCAGCGACTGGCGCGTCAACCTGCTGGGAGACGTGGGCGGCTTCAGTGTGGGTTCAGATCTCTTTTACCAAGTGCTGGCAAACCTGCGCTGGCAGGCGAACGACCGGTTCGGCGTTGCCTTCGGGTATCGGCTGATCGCCTTCGACTACGAGGAAGGCAACAAGAACGGGCCCCACTACCAACGCTACGACCTGGTCGAGCAGGGCCCGTTCATCGGCATGACGATCGACCTCTGACCGATCAGTCGACCTTCTGGCCGGGGGTCAGCGTAGCCGGCAGCGGCGACACGGACTTGAGCGTTTCCAGTCCCTTGACGCAGCCGCTCGCCCAGCTCTTGAACAGCATCCGGAAGTCGGCCGTGTTCGTGACGCGGTTGGACGTCTGCATGCCGACCGAATCGCGCGTCTCCCGGCGGTCGAGCACGCGCCCTAGCAGTGCGTTGCTCTGCGAATCGCGCAACTCCAGCAGCATGGTGGCCTCGCCGGCATTGGCCGTGTAGCTGGTGGAGCGGCCTGCAGCCATCACGTCCGGCGCGTTGACGTACAGGTTGACGACGCCGGGCGTCACGCGCAGCACGTCCGGTCCGGGCTTGTCGACGATCGTGTAGCCCGCCTTCGAGAACGCTTCGTGGAACACGTCCGCGAAATTCGTCTTCGCGGCCTCGAGCATGCCCTGTGCCTGCTCGGAGTCGACCATGCGCGTGAGGTCGCGGCGGTCGTTCATGTTCTTCATCCAGTCCTTGTGGAACGCTGCCTGCGTCGGGTCGACCATCAGCTTGGTGTACGGCCGGAAATCCGCGCCGGGCGCGAGATAGGCGGCGTCGAGCCGCTTTGCCTTCACCTCGACGAGGCCGTCCCAGGTCTCGGCCGCCTTGTCGGCCGCGAAGGCGGCGCCCGTGAACAGCGCCAGCGTCGAAACCGCGATCCAGGTCATCAGTCGCATCGCATTCTTCCTCTTGTTCAAATGTTCGTACGCCATTGGACGCGCCCGGCGCCGGGCAAGTTCAGGCTGCGTGAGGCAGCAGGCAGCGCGTCATGGCGCACGTAGCGTAAACGACCAGCAGCATCGCGCCCAGATACCACGCCGAGCGACCGCCGTTCGCCACCGGGAACACCGGGATCGTGCTGATCAGCACCACGGCGACGGCACCCGGCCAGAACCGTCGTCAGCCGCAGGCTAGCGGAAAACCCCGCGCTCCAGGATCGTGCCATGGCCGATCGGGCGGCCGACCGAGAGCCACAGGCTCCACGCGTCGGAGCTCGTGGTTCCAAGCCCAACCGTGAGCGGGCCGGCCTGCGTGCGACCGGTGATGTAGACCGAGCCGCCGTAGACCTCGTCGTCGTCGATGAGGTCGATGCGGTCGTAGGTCTGCGCGACCTGCAACCGCACGCCCGCGTAGAGCGCCTGGCCGCGCAGCGACATGATGTCCGTGAGCTTCCACAGATAGCTGCCTGCCGCGGACCAGTACGCGCTCGCCCGCAGCTCGCCGAGCTCGTAGCCGGGGAAGCTGCCGGGACCGCCCATCATGAACAGGCGGTCGGGAGGCAAGGTACTGCCGAGGTCCGTGCCACCGGCCAGGGTGGCCCAGACCACGTCCTTGCGGACCGGCAGCGCCATGCCGAAGCCGGCCTCGAGGCGCTCCCAGTTGCGATCCGCACCGAGCGCGTCGTCGCTGTAGAGGTACTCGATCATGCCGGCCATGCCCTTGGTCGGGTTGAACGCCGTGTCGCGACTGTCGTAGGTGAGCTGGGCGGTGATGCCGGCGTCGTCGAAATCGCCCTCGGGCAGGAACCGTGATCCGGTGTCGACGTCGACCGTTCGATGCGTGTAGAGGTAACCCACGCGGGCCTGGGCGCGTCGATTGAAGTTGACGCCCAGGTCGAGCGCGCCGCCCAGGTCGCCGAAGTTGTAGGTCGCGATGCGCTCCCCGTCCGCGAAGATGTCCTCGCGGTTCGACGACAGGTTCACGCGGGGCTCGACGAAGAACCGCTGTCCGATGTCGAGCGGCTGGTAGATGCTCGTCTCGAGCCCGTTCTCGTAGCCGAGCTGGATCTCGTTGCGCCATTCCGCGCCGAGCGAATTGAGCCAGGTCCGCGTGTGCTTCGCGTAGACCACGAAACCGAGGTCGCCGCCGGCGGACCCGTACACGCCGATGTCGAACCGGAGGTAGTCCGGGCCCCAGCGTTTCTCCTGCGGCAGCCACTCGAGCGTGGGGCTGGCCGGATCGCCGACGAGACGGTACTCCACCGACTCGAAGTCCGGCAGGCCCGACATGCGCCGCGCCTCCGCGCTGATGTCGGTGATGTCGACGGTGTCGCCGGGCTTCACCTCGGCGATGCTCTTCAGGTATTCGGGATTGACCCGGTCAAGGCCCGAGTAGCGGACGTCGGCCAGCTTCGTCTCGATGGTCTGCTGGGACATGACGCCGGCACGCCAGGCCGAGTATTGCTCCGCGGGAACTGAAAAGCGGGCCAGCATCGGCGCCGCCTCACGCGCAGCCGCTTCGCCGAGTGGCACGGTGTCCGGCACGCGCTCGAAATCGGCGGTGGTGATGTCGCCCATCTGCACGCTGATCAACACGTCGCGCTCGGTCAGCGTCGCGAGCTGCAGTTTCTCGTTGGCTTCGATCATCACGCCGTTGCTGCGGCTCAGCAGTTGCGTCGCGGTCTGCAGCTTTTCACGGGCCACGCTCGGCTCGACCAGGTTCACCACGATGACGTTGTCCGCGCAGAGGTCGCGCGCGACGTCGACCGGGATGTTCCGGACCATGCCGCCATCGGCGAGGATGTGGTCCTCGGTCACGACCGGTGCGAACGCGCCCGGGATTGCCATGCTCGCGCGCATCGCGGTCGCGAGGTCGCCGTCGTCGAGTACGACCATGTCGCCGGTCACCATGTCGGTCGCGACCGCGCGGAACGGTATCGGCAGCTTGTCGAAATCGGGCTGCATCCGCGCGCTCGCCACGTACGTGCGCAGCAGGTCCTCGATGCTGGCGGTATTGACCACGCCGCCGGGTATCACGACCTGCTTCTGCTTCAGGCCGAGTTCGAAGTTGTTGCTGTAAGTGACGCCGGCCCGTTTCTGCTCGATCGGCTGCAGGTCGCGGCCACCGACACCGCCGACCACCGCTTTCCAGTCGATCCCACGGAGGAAGGTTTCGAGTTCCCGCGCGGGGATGCCCGACGCATACCCCGCTCCGATCAACGCTCCCATGCTGGTGCCGGCGATGCAGTCGACCGGCACGCGCAATTCCTCGAGCACCTTGAGCACGCCCACGTGCGCGCCGCCCTTGGCCCCTCCGCCGGCCAGCACGAGGCCGACGCGGGGCCGCGCGCCCGGCTCAGTGGCGATCGGGCCGGTCTGTCCGACCGCGACGCTGGCGGCAAAGGTGGTCAGGCACGCGAGGGCACAGGCCACGCGAGGCCTGGCGAGGTACGCCAACATGCTGCACTCCCGGATCTCGTCTATTTGCGCGGATCTTCGTGTGAAACGGGAATCCGCCACCCTACGCATATACGACCGCGCCGGCCGATGCAACCGGTCGGTTCGACCCGCGCCCAGCGCCTGCGGCTCTTCCCCATTGCACCTATTGCGGATTATCTTGGTCGCTCTACGGCATACACTTCATCGGCTCCACCCATAATACCCACACTGGGGGTCTTGTTTATGTGCCAACTCCCTGCCATCCGCCCGGCGCGGACGGCCGCCATCGTCGCGAGCTGGACTTGCCTGCTCGCGACTGCCTTTGGTGCGACCACGGTGCAGGCCGACGATGCCCCCGACTTGCTGACGGACCCGTTCCACGTTGCCGTGGGCACGTTCATCATCTCGACCGAGCCCACGGTCCAGCTGAACGGCGAGACCGTGCGGGGCGACCGGGTGAACTTCGAAAACGTGCTCGGCGGCGGCGACGCCACCCGGGTGCGCCTCGATGCGGACTGGAGGTTCGGCGACTCCCAGCGCCACAAGATCCGGGCGATCGGGTTCGCCATGAGCCGTGAGCGTCGCAAGACGATCGACGAGGAAATCGAATGGGGCGGCGACACCTATCCCGTCAATGCCCAACTCGAGGCCGAACTGAAGTTCAGCGTGCTCGAACTGGCGTACGAATATGCGTTTCTGCGCCGTGACACGTACGAACTCGGCGGCACGATCGGTCTGCACTACACGACGTTCGACGCGGCGTTGCGGGCGGAATCGACCTCCACCGGCCAGTCGCTAGACCTGTCGAACGAGGCCAGTGTCAATGCGCCCCTGCCCGTGGTCGGGCTGCGTGGACTCTGGAAATTGCCCGCCAACCTCTACGTCGATGCGCAGGCGCAGTTCTTTGCACTCTCGATCGACGAATACGACGGCAGCCTTACCGACTACCGCTTGATGCTGACCTGGCAGCCGAAGTCGTGGCTCGGCCTGGGCATCGGCTACAACGGCTTCAAGGTCGACGTCGACGTCGAGAAGGACCGCTTCGACGGCTCGCTCGACTGGACCTACAACGGGCCGATGATCTTCTACAGCGCGTCGTTCTGATCACAAGAATCGCAGGACCGGCCCAATGAGATCGTTGTCCGCCAAGTACCTCGATCCCGGTTCGGTGATGGGGGAAATCCTCTTCGGCCTGATCATGACGCTCACGTTCACGCTCGGCGCCGGCCTGGTCATCGAGGAGGAAGGACGTGCGGGCGCCCGCGAGATGCTGATCGGCATCCTCGGTTGCAATCTCGCGTGGGGCATCATCGACGGCGTCCTGTACGTGCTCGGCAACGTCTTCGAGCGCGGCCGGTTGCGACGCGTGGCGGCCCAGGCCCGCGCGGCCGCGTCCCCCGACGAAGCGCGTGCGCTGTTCGCCGGGGAACTCGACGACATGCTGACGCCCGTGACCGACGAGGGTGCGCGCCGCAACCTCTACGGCACCATGGCCGAGGGCGTCCGTACGCGGACGATCGCTCCAAACCGCGTGACCAGCCAGGACGTCAAGGGCGGCCTCGCGGCCGGCTGGCTCGTGTTCGCCTGCAGCTTCCCGGCGGTCCTGCCGTTCCTGTTCCTGGACGACCTGATGCTGGCGCTGCGGATCTCGAACGCGATCCTGATCGGGTTGTTGTTCTTCGTCGGGCACCGCCACGCGCAGCGGCACACGCTGGCGCGGCCGTGGATCACCGGCCTGGTGTTCGCACTGCTGGGCGTCTTCCTGGTCGCGATCGCGATCCCGCTGGGCGGCTGATCACAACCGTCGGTAGGCGCTCGGCGTCATGCCGACGCGCCGCCGGAATGCCGTGGCAAAGTTCGCCGCGCTGGAGAAACGCACCGTCGCGGCGATCTGCTGGATCGGCATCGCCGTGTCGCGCAGCAGCTGGCGCGCCACGTCCTCCTTCACCAGTTCGACCAGTTCCCCGTACTGGACGCCGCGTTCCTGCAGGTGCCGGTCGAGCGTCCGGCGGTGCATCGACAGCATCGCGGCGACGTCGTCCATCGTGAAGTTTCCGAGCAGCAGCTGCCTGCGCACGATGCGCCGCACGATCGCGGGGAAATTGGCCAGCATCTGCTCGTGCTGCTGGCGCACCTGCGCCTCGACCTGCGTGCGTCGAGCCGGATCGACCGGCGGCAGGGGCTTGTCGAGCCAATGTCGTGCCACCACGAGCGACGAGTCGTCACAGTCGAAGTGCACGGGTGCGCGGAAGTATCTCTGGAACGCCCGCGCGTTGGTCGGCACGCGACTCGCAAACGTGACCTCGCTCGGGCAGAACTCCGGTCCGCACAGGTCCTGGAAGATATTGAGCGCGATGGTGATGCCGCCGAACTGGAACTGCCGCGTGTCCCCCATGCCGTGCTCGAGCACCGTGTAGACAAAGCGCGCGTGCCCTCCGTTTACGATCAGCGTGCAGGTGGCCGCGGTGTCGTGCAGGTTGAAGTTGTCGATGAAGGCGCGAATCCCGCCGCCCACCGTCCCGGCGCACCAGCTCACTTCGCCGGCGAGTCCCATGTCGGCCAGCCGCGAACGCTGGCCTACCAGCAACCCGACATAGTCGCATTGCATCCGGCGCTCACAGACCGCGAACAGCCGCTCGAGCTGAGGGTATGTAAAGACGTTGTTCCGGTGCTGGAACAGGTCGGCATCAAGGGCCGCCTCGTCGAGGACCTCCGCCAGCGAGATCCCATTTTCCTCGAGCAGCGCCGGCAGGCCCCAGGCCGCGCTGACCCGCAAGGTCGCGAAAGGCGGCACCACGTCCGCGCTCGGGACGTGCTGCCGCTTGCCGCCTTTACGCGAGCCCGGGGTTGTCGCTGTCACAAAACCAATAGCCCACTTTTGATTGACATCCTACACTGGCAGCCGTGCTCGTGGTTGCCGCAACGCGCCGCGACGTGAAACCTGAAACGGATCGGCCAAGGGGGCCACGATCATCGTGGGGAGACCAGGGTTCATCGCGCCAAGGTGCGGCGCGACCCGTCGCGCGAGCGACAGGTTCGTGGCGGCGGTCGCGCGCGGTGCCGGCGGGCGTCGGGGCGAGGAGGTCGCGGCCGCTGGCGTGCTTCTGCTCCTGGCGTGGCCCCTGGCCACCCGGGCCGACGACGCCAGCACGACGATCGAGCTTTACGGGTTCGTGCAGGCGGACGCCATCGCCGACATCGGCGGCCGCCTCGACCCCGACTGGGACGACGCATTCCGGCCCTCCAGGATCTGCATCGACGGCGCTTGTGGCACCGACGGCCAGTCGAGCATCAGCATCAAGCAGTCACGCCTTGGCGTGAAAGGGGCGGTTCCCACGGGCGCGGGTTCAGCGCCCGTCGCGTTCCGCTTCGAGTTCGACCTCTTCGGCGTGGGGGAAGATGCCGGCCAGACGACCTATCACGTGCGGCACGTCTACGGCGCATGGCGGCAACTGCTGGCGGGTCGCACCTACAGCCTGTTCATGGACTCCGATGCCTCCCCGTCGACGCTCGATTATTGGGGCCCTCCCGGAATGCCTTTCTTCACCAACGTCCAGTTTCGATGGACCCCGCTGCAGTCCGCGACCCGCCACGTCGCCGTCGCGATCGAACGACCGGGCAACGACATCGATCCCGGTAACCTGCGCCTGATCGAGGGGCTGGAAGGAATCGAGGTCCAGAACGACGAAGAAGTGCCGGACCTCACCGCGCAATTCCGCCACGCGGGCCACTGGGGACACGTGCAGCTGGCCGGCATCCTGCGCAAGGTGGGCTTCGAATTGCGCGCGGAGGACGACGACGAGTGGATCGAGGGCAGCGAAACCGGCTGGGGTGTCAACGTGGGGGCGGTGTTCAACGTCCTGTCGCTGGACAAGGTCCTGCTGCAGCTGGTCCACGGCGAGGGCATCGCGAGCTACATGAACGACGGCGGCATGGACCTCGCGCCCCGCGCGATCTACGATGCAAACGACTCGCTCGTCGACGTCGAGGCCGAGGCGATCCCTCTCACGGGCGCGTTGGCCTATTACGAGCACCACTGGAACGACCGCTGGTCGACCTCGACCGGCTACAGCTACACGGAAGTCGACAACACGAATTTCCAGGACGCCGGGTCCTTTCACAAGGGCGAATACGCGTCGATCAACCTCGTGTACTTCCCCGCCGACAACCTGATGTTCGGTGCGGAAGGACTCTGGGGCAGCCTCACGCGCAACGACGGCGCAGCCGACGACGACGTGCGCGTGCAGTTCACCGCGAAGTTCACGTTCGGAACGAGGTTCGGACCCGCGCAATGACGACCCTCACGGCAACATTCGCGCGGGCAACGCAAATGGCCGGGCGACAGGCCCCCCCCTCTGTAAAACGCCTGGCCATCCGCGGGCCGGGGTCCCCACCGGACCCCGGCCTGTCCCTTCGACGTCGCGCAGACCCGGCAGCACCCTTCGGCCCGGGGTCCGTGTTGGAGTCGCATCGTG
>JAJTCR010000408.1 GCA_021325695.1 Steroidobacteraceae bacterium
CGCTTCCAGGGCGACCTCACGCGCATGCCGCTCTACCGCGACGTGGGCGAAGGCCTCGCGCCCGCGGGCATCGAGTACTACCTGCCGCTCTTCTTCGAGCACACGACCACGCTGTTCGACTACCTGCCGGCGCACACGACGGTGCTGCTGCCGGCCCACCACGACGCGGCGCTGAAGGACGCCTGGCGAACGCTCGTCGAGCGACACGAAGAGCGTCGCTTCGACATCGAACACCCGGTGCTGGACCCCGCCGAGATCTGCATCCCGGCGGACGAATGGCTGATGCGCGCGACCGGGTCGCCGCACGTGTTCGTGGGCGATTCGACCGACGAACCGCAATCCGTGGCGACGCTCTCGCCCGTACACGACTTCGGGACGGAACCTGCGCCCGTCGTCCGGCTCGACCAGCGCCACGAAGAAACGCTGCGTGCGTTCGCGGACCAGTTGCGAGCGGCGCCGGGCCGCGTGCTGCTGGCGGCCGAATCGGCGGGCCGGCGCGAGCTGTTGCTCGAGCTGCTGCGGCCGTACGGCCTGGCGCCCAAGGTCGTGGCGGACTGGTCGGAGGCGTTGACCACGGACGCGCCGATCGTCGTCGCGGTGGCGCCGATCGCCTCCGGGGTCGCACTGCGTGCGCCGCCCGTCACGATCTACGCCGAGGAACAGCTCTTCGGGGAGCGCGCACGGCAGGAGCGACGCCGCCGGCGCTCCGACCGCGACCCGGCCAGGATCATCCAGCAACTCGCCGACCTGCGCCCGGGGGCGCCAGTCGTGCACGAGGATTACGGCGTCGGGCGCTACACGGGGCTCACGACGATGGACGCGGGCGGCACGACGGCGGAGTTCCTCGTGCTCGAGTACGCCGGCGGCGACAAGCTGTATGTGCCGGTGCAGGCGCTCGAGCGCATCAGCCGCTACACCGGCGCGCCGGCCGACGCGGCGCCGCTGCACAAGCTCGGCAGCGACCAGTGGTCCAAGGCCCGTGCCCGGGCCGCGGCGCGCATCCGTGACGCGGCGGCCGAACTCCTCGACGTGTACGCGCGACGCGCGGCGCGCGAAGGCCATGCGTTTGCGGTCGACGAACAGCAGTTGCGCGCATTCGAAGCGGGCTTTCCGTTCGAGGAGACGGTCGACCAGCTCAGCGCGATCCAGGCCGTCGTCGACGACTTGCGCTCGGGCCGCCCGATGGATCGCGTCGTCTGCGGTGACGTCGGCTTCGGCAAGACCGAGGTCGCCCTGCGCGCCGCGTTCGTGGCCGTGCAGGGCGGCAAGCAGGTCGCGGTGCTCGTGCCGACGACGCTGCTGGCGCAGCAGCACTTCGAGACCTTCGTCGATCGCTTCGCGGACTGGCCCGTGAAGATCGAGCTGCTGTCGCGCTTTCGTGCCGGCGCGCAGGCCAGGACCGCGCTCGGCGGCCTCGCATCGGGCAAGGTCGACATCGTCGTCGGCACGCACAAGCTGCTGCAGCCGGGCATCAAGTTCAAGGACCTCGGGCTGGTCATCATCGACGAGGAGCATCGCTTTGGCGTCCGCGACAAGGAACGGCTCAAGGCACTGCGCGCCGAAGTGGACGTGCTGACGCTGACGGCGACGCCGATCCCGCGCACGCTCAACATGGCCCTGGGCGGGTTGCGCGACCTGTCGCTGATCACGACCCCGCCGCAGTGGCGACTTTCGATCAAGACGTTCGTCAGCGAGTGGAGCGACCCGACGATCCGCGAGGCCTGCCTGCGCGAGTTGCGTCGCGGCGGCCAGGTCTATTTCGTGCACAACAGCGTCGAGACGATCGACCGGACGGGCGAGCGACTCGCCGGTCTGGTGCCGGAAGCCCGCATTGCGATCGGCCACGGCCAGATGCGCGAGCGCGACCTCGAGCAGGTCATGCTCGACTTCTACCACAAGCGCACGAACCTGCTGCTCTGCACGACGATCATCGAAAGCGGCATCGACGTGCCGACCGCCAACACGATCGTCATCGACCGGGCGGATCGATTCGGCCTGGCGCAGCTGCACCAGCTGCGCGGGCGCGTCGGTCGCTCGCACCACCAGGCCTACGCCTACCTGGTCACGCCGCCGAAGAACGCAATGACCGCCGATGCGCAGCGCCGGCTCGAGGCGATCGAGTCGCTCGAGGACCTCGGCGCCGGTTTCGTGCTCGCGACCCACGACCTGGAGATCCGCGGCGCCGGCGAGCTGCTCGGCGAGGACCAGAGCGGCCAGATCCAGGAGGTCGGCTTCGCGCTGTACATGGAACTGCTCGAGCGTGCCGTGAAGGCCATGCAGGCTGGCAAGGACCTCGACCTGGAGAAGCCGCTCCACCACGGCCCTGAGATCGACCTGCACGTGCCGGCGCTGCTGCCGGAGGCGTACCTGCCCGACGTGCACGCGCGGCTCGTGCTCTACAAGCGGATCGCCTCGGTGCAGTCGGTGACGGAGCTCGATGACCTACAGGCCGAAACCGTCGATCGCTTCGGACCGCTGCCCGACCCGGCGAAAAACCTGTTCCGGATCGCGCGCCTGCGCGTCGTCGCCGCGCCGTTGTCGATCGAACGCATGGACGTCGGCACGACGAGCGGCTCCGTCAGCTTCGGCGACGACACGCCGCTCGACCCCGGCGCACTGATCCTGCTGCTGCAGAAAAGTCCGCGCACGATGCGCTTCGACGGTCCGAAGAAGGTTCGCTTCACCGGGGCGTGGGAGGGCTCGGAGGAGCGCTTCGCCGCGGCCCAGAAACTGCTCGACCAGCTGAATGGCTGCGTGACCCGCCACT
>JAJTCR010000409.1 GCA_021325695.1 Steroidobacteraceae bacterium
CATGAATACCGTCCTGGACCAGTCCGAATACAGGATGTGTCGCCTGTCTGGAAAAGTCAAAGATGATTGAAACCGACAAGGCTGACTGCTCACGTCGACCGCCCCTGCCGCGCCCATGGCGCGGGTTTTCACGATCCGGGGGACTAAGTCATGCGTCGACTCGACGGCAAGGTGGCCATCGTCACGGGCGGTTCGGCCGGCCTCGGCCGGGCCGACGCCATCGCGCTTGCGCGCGAAGGGGCGCGGGTCGTGGTGACCGACCTGAACGAGACCGACGGACGCAAGGTCGTGGACGAGATCAACGCCGCGCACGCCCAGGCGGCGCTGTTCCTGCCGCAGGACGTGCGCGACGAGGAGCGCTGGCAGCAGGTGATCGCCGAAACCGTCCGGACCTTCGGCGGGCTGCACGTGCTCGTCAACAACGCCGGCGTCGTGCGGATCGCGACACCGGAGAGTTGCACGCTCGACGACTTCCGATTCCAGAACGCCGTGATGTCGGAGGGCGTGTTCCTCGGCTGCAAGCATGCGATTCCCGCGATGAAGGCGAGCGGCGGCGGCTCGATCATCAACATGTCCTCGGTGGCCTCGCACCTCGGTTACCCGGTCTACTTCGCCTACAGCGCAGCCAAGGGCGCGGTGCGCTCGATGACCAAGGCGATCGCCGTGCACTGCCAGATGAACAAGTTCAACGTGCGCTGCAATTCCATTCACGCGGGCGCGATCGACACCCAGATGGTGCGCGACGCCACGAAGACCCTCGGCATGGAAATGTCGTTCTGGGAGCAGACGCCGACCGGCCTCGGCAAGCCCGAGGACGTCGCCCACCTCGTGGTGTTCCTGGCCTCGGACGAGTCGCGCTACGTCAACGGCGCCGAACTGCTGCTGGACAACGCACTGACGGTGCAGTGACGGGCTCGTCGTTCGCGCGCTGCCACCTCGTAATAAAAAACAGTCAAGACTGTTTAATTCAGACGACTCGCTGTCTATACTGACCGCGGGCCGCCGCCGGACCGCCCGTCGCACCACTGGAGGCAACGATGGATCTCGGACTCAGAGGCAAGAAGGCGATCGTGACCGGCGCCACGCGCGGCATCGGCCGGGCCATCGTCGACCTGCTCGCCGCGGAGGGCGTCGACGTCGGGCTCTGTGCCCGCAACGAGGACGAGGTCAACGACACGACCGCCGCGCTCAAGGCGCGCGGAGTCAATGCAGTCGGCGCGTGCGTCAACGTGCGCGACGGCGACGGCTACAAGGCGTGGCTCGAGAAGACCGCGACCGACCTCGGCGGGTGCGACATCTTCGTCGCGAACGTGAGCGCCGGCGGCGGCATGGACAGCGAAAAGAACTGGTGGAAGAACTTCGAGATCGACGTCCTGCACACCGTGCGCGGCTGCGAGGCGCTCATGGAGCACCTCAAGAAGTCGGGCCAGGGCTCGGTCGTGATCATCAGTTCAACGAACGCAATCGAGACGTTCGCGGCCCCGATGGCCTATAACGCGATGAAGGCCGCCCTCATCACCTATTCCAAGCAGCTCTCGCAGTTCGTCGGCAAGTTCAACGTGCGCGTGAACTCGATCTGTCCCGGTCCGATCTACTTCGAGGGCGGCGCCTGGGAAATGATCAAGGGCACCAACCAGAAGTTCCACGACGCCACGCTGCGCGCGATGCCCAACGGGCGCTTCGGTACGCCGGACGAAGTCGCGCGCGTCGTCGCATTCCTCGCGAGCCCGGCGTCGAGCCTGGTCACCGGCGCCAACGTCGTGGCCGACAACGGCTTCACCAAGGGCGTGCGGTTCTGAGCGCCAGCGCCATGGGCAAGGCAGCGATCGACGCTTACTTCGTCTGTGGCGGCAAGTACCACGACATCGACTATGCACGCCTGCAGCTGCTGTCGCTGCTGGGCGAGCAGGAGCGGATCCGCACGCGAATCGCCGAGGACTATCGCGACTTCGACGCGATCGAGGCCTGCGACTTCCTGGTCACGTACACGGTCGACATCGTGCCCGACGAGGCGACCGCGCAGCGGCTGCGCGACTGGGTGGCCGGCGGCAAGCGCTGGCTAGCGCTGCACGGCACCAATTCGATCCTGCGCTACGCCAAGGGTCGCGGCTGGGAAGCGCCTCGCGACTCGCGCACGTTCATGGAGACGCTCGGCAGCCAGTTCGTCGCGCATCCGCCCATCGCGCCGTACCGGGTCGAGGTCACGCGGCCCGACCATCCGCTCGTCGCGGGCATCGCGCCGTTCGATGCCGAGGACGAACTCTACCTGATGGAACTGCACCCGCCCTTCGAGACGCTGCTGCATACACGCTGGGCCGGCGAAGCAAAGGGTTTCGCGGAGCGCGACTGGACGCTCGACGAGCCGCGGCCCGTCATGTACCTGAAGGGCGTGGGCGCCGGCGAGGTGCTCTACTTCACGCTCGGCCACGCGCGCGGCCACTACGACATGCGCCCGCTGATGGACGAGTACGGGTCGGTCGAGCGCGGCAGCTGGCCGGTGCCGGCCTTCCAGGAACTGCTGCGGCGCAGCCTGCGCTGGGCCGCGGGCATCGCCTGAGCGAGACTGCCATGGCTTCCAACCCCGAAGACGACCTCAAGAACGCCTCGCGGACGCCGCCGTACAAGCGCGTACCACGCGTCGCCCCGGAACAGAGCCCGATGACGCCGGTCGAGAAGGCGCCGGATCCCGCGCTCGGTCAAGAAGTGGTCCGCAAGGAGCGCTACACCTCGCCCGAGTTCATGCAGCTCGAGTGGGAGCGGGTGTG
>JAJTCR010000410.1 GCA_021325695.1 Steroidobacteraceae bacterium
GCCCCGACGATCCCGAAGCCTTTCGCACCGAAAGCGACGGTTGGGCGATTCCCGGCAACCGCGACCTCGACGAATTCGAGCGTCGCGTCCGGCTCGGTTCATTCTTCGACCCGTACCACGAATGCATCCACGCAATGCTGCGCGGCTTTCGCACCCGCGCGGTGATTCCCTTGTTCGTCGCCGTGCACAGCTTCGCGCCGCGCCTCGGGACGCAGGGCGAGGCACGTCCGTGGCACGTCGGCGTGCTCTGGGACCGCGACGAGGTCAACGCGCGTCGACTACTCGACGGGCTGCGTGGCATCGAGGGCCTGGTGGTGGGCGACAACCAGCCCTACAGCGGCCGGCACCCGGCGAATTACACGATCGACCACCACGCGAAGGCGGCCGGGTTGCCGCACGTCTGCATCGAGGTGCGCCAGGACCTGATCGACTCGCCCGCCGGCGTCGAGCGCTGGGTACGACTGCTCGCCCGCGTGCTCGGGCCGTTGCTGGCCGCGTGATCGGCGCACGAACCGCATGGCACAGACGTCGCCACCGCTGACGCTCGGGATCGAGGAAGAGTTCCTGCTGGTCGATCGCGAAACGCGCGCGGTGGCGAGCGAGCCGCCGCCTGAACTCTTCGCGGCGCTGCACGACCGCACCGACGGACGCGCGTTCCCCGAATTCCTGCGGTCGCAGGTGGAAGTCGCGACGCCGATCTGTCGCATCGTCGCCGAGGCCCGCACTGCGCTCGTCGAGCTGCGCCGCATCCTGATCGAGGAATCCGCGCGCCACGGCCTTGCACCGATCGCGGCAGGGACGCATCCGTTCTCGCTCTCGTCCCGGCAGAAGCGCACCGACAAGGAGCGCTACGTCGCGCTGCTCGAGGAAATGCAGGGCGTCGCGCGCCGCATGATGATCTGCGGCATGCACGTGCACGTCGGCATCGACGACGACGAGTTGCGCATCGACCTGATGAACCAGGCGCGCTACTTCCTGCCGCACCTGCTCGCGCTCTCCTGCAGTTCGCCGTTCTGGGAAGGGGAGCGCACGGGCCTGATGGCCTTCCGCCTGATGGTGTTCAACGGCATCCCGCGCACCGGGTTGCCGGAGCCGTTCGCGAGCTACAGCGAGTTCCGCCGGCACATGGACACGCTGATCGAGACCGGCGTGATCGCGGACACCTCGCGCATCTGGTGGGACCTGCGGCCGAGTGCGCGCTACCCGACGCTCGAGACGCGCGTGATGGACTCGTGCACGACGCTCGAGGATTCGGTCTGCCTCGCGGCGCTCAACCTGTCGCTGATGCGCCGGCTCTGGCGCCTGCGTTGCGACAACCAGCGCTGGCGCCCGTACCCGACGCTGCTGATCGGCGAAAACCGCTGGCGCGCGATGCGATACTCGTTCGACGCGGGGTTGCTCGACCTCGGCCGGCAGCGGATCGTTCCGTTCGCCGAGTTGATCGAGGAGATCGTCGAGCTGGTCAAGGAGGACGCGACCGAGCTCGGATGTCTCGACGACGTCCAGCGCGTCCGCGACATCCCCACCCGGGGCACCAGTGCGCACCGGCAGGTGCACGTCTACGAGCAAGCGCTCGGCGCCGGGGCATCGCCCCAGGAGGCGCTCGAAGCCGTCGTCGACTGGCTCGTCGCGGAGACCGCCCGGGTCTGAGACCAGGCGGCGGTGGCCGGTGTGCCTCTTCACCGCACTGGCGCAGCTCCCGCGCACGGCGCGCGCACCGAAAGTCGGTAAACTCGCGCCCGTGACGAATACCAGTTCACGGCAGACAGGTCGCTCGCTCGACCGGCGCCTCTGCGTCGCGCCGATGATGGATTACACCGACCGTCACTGCCGGTACCTGTTGAGGCTGTTGAGTCCGCGCTCGCTGCTCTACACGGAGATGGTCACGGCCCAGGCGCTGTCTCACGGCGACGTCGAGCGGCTGCTCGGTTTCGACCCGAGCGAACATCCAGTCGCGCTGCAACTCGGCGGCTCGGACCCGGCGTTGCTTGCACAGGCCGCGATTCTCGGCGAGCAGCACGGTTACGACGAGATCAACCTCAACGTCGGCTGCCCGAGCGATCGCGTGCAGAGCGGACGCTTCGGCGCGTGCCTCATGGCGGAGCCTGCACTGGTCGCGCGCTGCATGCGCGCCATGCGCGAAGTCGTGCGGATCCCCGTGACGGTCAAGTGCCGCATCGGGATCGACGACTGCGACGACTACGAGTTCTTCGAGCGCTTCGTGCTCACTGTCCGTGACGCGGGCGTGGACACGTTCATCGTGCACGCGCGCAAGGCCCACCTGCAGGGATTGAGCCCCAGGGAGAATCGCGAGGTGCCGCCGTTGCGTTACGAGGTGCCCGCGCTGCTCAAGGAACGCCACCCGGAGCTGACCGTGATCCTGAACGGCGGGCTCAAGACCGCCGGGCAGGCGCGTGAGTGGCTGCCGCGCTTCGACGGCGTGATGCTGGGCCGTCAGGCGTACCAGGAGCCGTACCTGCTTGCGCAACTCGATGCGGAGCTGCTGGGGCACGGCGCCGCTCCGCCTTCGCGGGAGAGCGTCGTATTGCGTTATGCGGACTATGTCGACCGCATGCTGGTGCACGGCCACCGATTGCCGCTGCTGCTGCGACACATCCACGGCCTCCACGCCGGGCGGCCGAATGCGCGGTCCTGGCGCAGGTTCCTCACCGAGCAGGGCCAGCGGGCGGGCGCCTCGGGCGATGTGCTGAGGCAGTCGCTGGGGATGTTCCGCGAGGCCGCGTGAACCCCCACTGCGCGACCC
>JAJTCR010000411.1 GCA_021325695.1 Steroidobacteraceae bacterium
TCGGCGGCGACATCGAAGTCGACAGCGAGCCCGGACGCGGCACGACCTTTCGCGTGGTGCTGCCGCTGCGGGCCGGCGCGGCGGTCGAATCGACGAGCGAAACCATTCTGTTGCGGCGCCTCGGCGCCGTCTGACCAGGCTCGTGGCAAAGACGCAGCGTGGGCGCGCTGCTTGGCAATTGCGGCCCGGGCCCCTACCCTGTGCGGCCTTTTGCACCGCACAGACCCCGATGGCCAAGGCCGACTCCCGCTATTCCCCCGGGCCGCTGCCCGCGCTGATCTTCAGTTCGCGCTGGCTGCAGTTGCCGCTGTACCTGGGGCTCATCGTCGCCCAGGGCGTCTACGTCTTCCTGTTCCTGAAGGAACTGTGGCACCTGATCCACGAGGCGCCGACGCTGACCGAGCAGTCGATCATGCTGATCGTGCTCGGCCTGATCGACGTCGTGATGATCTCGAACCTGCTCGTGATGGTGATCGTCGGCGGCTACGAGACGTTCGTCTCGCGCCTGAACCTCGAGGGGCACCCGGACCAGCCCGAGTGGCTGAGCCACGTCAACGCGAGCGTGCTCAAGGTCAAGCTCGCGATGGCGATCATCGGCATCAGCTCGATCCACCTGCTCAAGACCTTCATCGAGGCCGGCATGATCGGCGGCGTGCCGCTCTGTGGCACGGCGGCCGCGCTCGAGGCAAAGGCGGCGCTCGAGACGGCAGGCTCGCTCGCGAAGGGCTGCACGACCGTGACCACGACGGGCGTGATGTGGCAAACGATCATCCACAGCGTCTTCATCCTCTCGGCGCTCGGTATCGCCTGGACGGATCGGATCATGGGCGCCGGGCTCAAGCCCGCCGCGGCGCACAGGTAGGCAGCGCGTGACCGAATCGCTGGCCTACGCACTCGCGATCCTGGCCACGTTCGTCGTACTTCGGCGGGCAGACGATGGGCGCGCGGTTGCGTCAG
Organism: Steroidobacteraceae bacterium; assembly: GCA_021325695.1. Classification (GTDB taxonomy): domain Bacteria; phylum Pseudomonadota; class Gammaproteobacteria; order Steroidobacterales; family Steroidobacteraceae; genus RPQJ01. The sequence goes on from JAJTCR010000411.1 coordinate 958, forward strand.
CGCGCCCGCACCTGACCGATCAGCCGAGCCGGCCGTAGTCGGCGAATCGCTCGATCACGCGAGCGAGTTCGGTCGCGTCCAGCAGCTTGGGCTCGAGCCCGGCGGCCCGCAGCGTGAGCCACTGTCCGGCGAGGTTCTCGATCTCCAACGCGACCGCGCGCGCGACGGCCAGTGTCGGCCCGGTGGCGACGACGCCGTGGTTCGCCAGCAGCGTCGCGCGCCGACCCACGAGCCCGCGCACGGCGTGCGCCGCCAGTTCCGCCGTGCCGAACGTCGCGTACGGCATGCAGCGCACGTCGCCGCCCGCGAGCGCGATCATGTAGTGGAACGGCGGGATGCCGAGACCGGCGCAGGCGAGCGCGGTGGCCTTCGGGCTGTGCGTGTGCACGATCGCGCCCACCTGCGGGCCGGCGCGATAAATGGCCGCGTGCATGCGCCATTCGGACGACGGCCGGGAGGATGGGGACACTCCTGGTTCGTCCGCCGGAAAACCAGGAGTGTCCCCTATTTCGACGATGCTCTCCGGCGTCAGCTCGGCATAAGGCGTGCCGGCCGGCGTGATGGCGAAACCCTGCGGCGTGCGGACCGAGACGTTGCCCGACTTGTTGGGCATGAGGCCCGCGGCATCCAGCGCCTGCGCGACCGCAACGAGTTCGACCCGCGGGTGTTGTGCCCTCGTGCTCATCGCACGTCCTCCTTGCGTTCGGGATACAACCGCAGCAGGCCTTCACGACTCGCCTCGGCGACGCCGCGCTCGGTGACGATGCCCGTGACGAGCCGGGCGGGCGTCACGTCGAAACCCGGATTCGCGACCGCGCTGCCGGGCGCGACGATCTCCACGTCGGCGAGTGCGCCGCTGCCCAAGCGACCGCGTACGTACGTGACCTCGCGCACCGAGCGCTCCTCGATCGGAATCTCGCCCACGCCGTCGCTCATGCTCCAGTCGATGGTCGACGTCGGCAGCGCCGCGTAGAACGGCACGCCGTTGTCGCGCGCGGCGAGCGCCTTGAGGTACGTGCCGATCTTGTTCGCGACGTCGCCGGTTGCGGTCGTGCGGTCGCTGCCGACGAGGCAGAGGTCGACGCGGCCGTGCTGCATCAGGTGGCCGCCGGTGTTGTCCGCGATCACCGTGTGCGGCACGCCGTGCGCGCCGAGCTCGAACGCGGTCAGGAACGAGCCCTGGCTGCGCGGCCGCGTCTCGTCCACCCACACGTGCACCGGGATACCCGCCTCGTGCGCCGCGTAGACCGGCGCGAGCGCCGTGCCCCAGTCGACGCAGGCGAGCCAGCCCGCGTTGCAATGCGTGAGCACCTGCACCGGCACACCCTCGTGCTTGCGCTTCGCGAGCGCCGCGATCAGGTGCAGGCCGTGCCGGCCGATCGCCTCGCAGGCGGCCACATCCTCCTCCGCGAGCGCGGCCGCCTCCTGGTAGGCCCGGGCGAACCGCTGCGGTGGCGGCACCTTGCGCAACGCGCTCTCCATGCGCGCCAGCGCCCAGCGCAGGTTGACGGCCGTGGGGCGTGTAGCTGCGAGTTCCTTTACCGCATGCCGCAACATTGCATCGCCCGGATTCTCACGCATCGCGAGCGCGAGGCCGTACGCGGCCGTCACGCCGATCAGGGGCGCGCCGCGCACGACCATGTCGCGGATCGCCACGGCCGCGTCGGTCGCGCGGTGCAGGTGTCGCAGCTCGAACTCGAACGGCAGCCGGGTCTGGTCGATCACGGCGACGGTGCCCGCCTCGTCGGCGAGGAAAATCGTCCGGTAGGCCCGGCCATTGATGCGCATGGGCGGGCTCAGGCGCCGCGCAGCACGCGGCCGGCGACCGCATCGAGTTTCTCCAGCAGCGCGGGATCGCGGGCCTCGGGTCGCGTCAGGATCGCCGCATCGAGCGCGCGGTCGGACCCGACGGGACACGGCAGGTGCTCGGCGGGAAACTCGCGTGCGAGTCGCGCGAAGAGTCGCTGCGCCTTGCCGCCGTTCTCGTGCATGACCGCCACCAGGCTCGCCACGTCGACGGGTCCGTGCGTTTCGTGCCAGCAGTCGTAGTCGGTCACCATCGCAACGCACGCGTACGTGATCTCCGCTTCGCGCGCGAGCTTGGCTTCCGGCATCGACGTCATGTGGACGATGTCGTAGCCGAGCCCTCTGTACGTCAGCGATTCGGCCAGCGTCGAGAACTGCGGGCCTTCCATGCAGACCGCGGTGCCGCCGCGTGCGTAGGCAATGCCCTCTGCATCGGCCGCGTGCGCCACGAGGTCCTGCAGCGCCGGACCAATCGGCCGCGCGAACGAGACGTGCGCCACGCAGCCGCGACCGAAGAAGGACGGTTCGCGGCGGAACGTGCGGTCGACGAAATCGTCGACGAGCACGAACGTCCCGGGGCTCAGTTCCTCCTTGTACGAACCGCAGGCCGAGAATGAAACGAGGTCCGTCACGCCGAGGCGCTTGAGTGCGTCGACGTTGGCGC
>JAJTCR010000412.1 GCA_021325695.1 Steroidobacteraceae bacterium
CGCGGCCGCTTCACTCCGACTAGTCACTGGTCACTAGTCACTAGTCACTTCCTCTCACGCTTTCGGCAGCGTCACGCCTTTCTGTCCCTGGTACTTGCCGCCGCGATCCTTGTACGAGGTCTCGCAGACTTCGTCCGACTCGAAGAACAGCATCTGCGCGACGCCTTCGTTGGCGTAGATCTTCGCGGGCAGCGTCGTCGTGTTGGAGAACTCGAGCGTGACGTGACCCTCCCACTCGGGTTCGAGCGGGGTCACGTTGACGATGATGCCGCAGCGCGCGTACGTCGACTTGCCGAGGCAGACCGTCAGCACGCTGCGCGGGATCCGGAAATACTCGACGGTACGCGCGAGCGCGAACGAATTCGGCGGGATGATGCAGACGGGACCGTCGAAGTCGACGAACGAATCGGTGTCGAAGTTCTTCGGGTCGACGATCGTCGAGTTGATGTTGGTGAAGATCTTGAACTCGGCGGCGCAACGCACGTCGTAGCCGTAGCTGGAAGTGCCGTAGGACACGATCTTCTGCCCCTCGACCACGCGGACCTGGCCGGGTTCGAACGGTTCGATCATGCCGTGAGTTTCCGCCATGCGACGGATCCATCGGTCGGACTTGATGCTCACGGTCAGGTGTCCTCGACGGTGATCGTGGGGGCCCCGGCCGCCCCGGCTCCGGCGACGGACAGCTGCGCCGCTGTGCGCCGTGCCATGTCCAGGTACGCGCGGCCGATGCGGCTGCCTGGATCGGCGACCACGGTCGGATGGCCTTCGTCGGTCTCCTTGCGGATCCGGATGTCGAGCGGCAGCTGGCCGAGCAGGCGCACGCCGTACTGCTGCGCCATGCGCTCGCCGCCCCCGGCGCCGAAGATCGGTTCCTCGTGCCCGCAGTTCGAGCACACGTGCGTACTCATGTTCTCGACGACGCCGAGCACCGGCACGGCCACCTTCTGGAACATGCGCAGGCCTTTGCGCGCATCGAGCAGCGCGATGTCCTGCGGGGTGGTCACCACGACGGCCCCGCTCACCGGCACGCGCTGCGAAAGCGTGAGCTGGATGTCGCCGGTTCCGGGTGGCAGGTCGATGACCAGGTAATCGAGTTCGCCCCAGTCAGTGTCGTTGAGCAGCTGCGTGAGGGCCTGCGTGACCATCGGTCCGCGCCAGACCATCGGTTGTTCCTCCTCGATCAGGAAGCCGATCGAGATGACCTTGACCCCGAACGCCTCGAGCGGCTGGATCCGGCGGCCGTCCTTGCTGACCGGGCGCTCCCCCTGCAGACCCATCATGCGCGGCTGGCTCGGGCCGTAGATGTCGGCGTCGAGCAGCCCGACGCGCGCGCCGTCGAGCGTGAGCGCGAGCGCGAGGTTGGCCGCGGTGGTCGACTTGCCCACGCCGCCCTTGCCCGAGGCTACGGCAATCACGTTCCTGATCCCCGGCAGCGGCTGCAGTTGACCCTGGACGGCCTGCGACTGCACTTTCCAGCCAACGGTGACCACGGCCTCCTCGAGGCCTGGCTGGGTGCGCAACCGCTGCTCGAGCGCGGCCGCGAGGGTCCGGCCGTAGTCCCCGAGCGGAAATCCCAGTTCGAGCTCGACGACCGGCCGCGTCCCGTCCAACCTGACGGACTTCACAGCTTTCGCTTCGCTCAGGGGCATCCCGAGGTATGGTTCGACATAATTCCCGGCCAACAGGCGGGCTTGGGCGAGTCGATCGTCCGTCATCGTTGAACCGTCACGGGGTTGGGGGGCATGGAGCCGGGAGGCGGCGATTGTAGCGGAATTGCTGGGCGCCCGGCCGGGCGGGCGGAGCCGTGGGCGCACGGCGCTGCGTGGCATAATACGCGCGTGCGCCCCTGCAGCCGCCGCGCTCGAGCGGCATTGACTTAATCCCAAGGACACTCCGGTGGTCGCCTCGCACGCAGCGAGTCGGACCCGCCAGGAACTCACGCGTCGACATGAGCTTTTTCACGAACCTCCGCGCCGACCGCCTGATCGCCGAGATCAAGGCGGCCGAGACCGGCAATGGGCATCGTGACCTGCTCGACAAGCTGACGCGGCTGGGACCTTCGGCGATCCCGCGCGTCATCGATGCGCTGGCGAACGCGGACAAGCACGAGACCAGCGGGTTCGTCGCCGTGCTGACGGCGCTGCTCGACAACCGAACGTTCCCGGCCGTGGCGACCGGACTCACGGAGGGCAACCAGCGCACCGTGGCGGGCGTCGCCGCCGCGCTCTCGAGCTCGCGCAATTACGCGGCAAACCTGCTCTACGGGCTGCTCGACAACCCGGAAATGCCGAAGGGCACGGTCGTCGGCATCCTCGCCGCGCAGAAGACGCGGCTCAACGCACGCGACCTGCTGCAGCGCGCCTACAACCAGGAGCCCGCCGAGAAGGCTGCGATGTTCAAGATCGTCGCCGAGATCGCCGACCCGAGCATCGCGCCCGAGCTGCTGAGCCGGCTCGAGGGCAAGGACCCGGTCGCGCGCACGCACATCATCAACATCCTGGCCCGCTTCAACCAGCCCGAAGTCGCGCAGGCGCTCGCGGGTCAGCTCAAGGACACCAACAAGTTCGTGCGCCAGGCCGTGCTCAACGCGCTCTCCGGCATGGGCGCCAATGCGGACGTCGGCCTGCTCTGCGAAGTGCTGCGCGACCCCGACGTCGAGACGCAGCAGAAGGCGATCGATGCCGTCGTGCGAGCCAACCATCCCGACACGATCCGCTACCTGATCGGGATCCTGCGCGACGAGCAGGAGAGCACGCGCCGC
>JAJTCR010000413.1 GCA_021325695.1 Steroidobacteraceae bacterium
CTTCGGCGCGAAGGTGATTCATCCGGCGACGATGGCGCCGGCAGTGCAGAAGCGCATCCCGATCTGGATCCGGAACACGTTTGCGGCCGAGAGGGCGGGCACGCTGATCCACGACCGGTCGGAGCCGGACCCACTCGTCAAAGGCATCACGACGATCGACCGGATCGCGCTCGTGAACCTCGAGGGCGCCGGCATGATCGGCGTGCCGGGCACCGCGCATCGCCTCTTCGGCGCGCTGCGCGAGGAGGGCATCTCGGTCATCCTGATTTCGCAGGGCAGTTCGGAGCATTCGATCTGTTTCGCCGTGCCGCAGGCCGAGTCCGAGCGCGCGGAACGCGTGGTGCGGCGTGCGTTCGAGCCCGAGCTGCGCGAAGGACAGATCCAGAGCGTCGAGGTCGACCACGGCTGCAGCATCCTCGCGGTCGTCGGCGACGGTATGGCGGGTGCACATGGCGTGGCCGCGAAGGTGTTCCAGGCGCTCGGTTCCACCGGCGTCAACGTGCGCGCCATTGCCCAGGGCGCTTCCGAACGCAATATCTCCGTCGTGATCGACGGCAAGAGCAGCGCACGGGCGTTGCGTGCGGTGCATTCGAGCTTCTACCTCTCGGCACACACGATCTCGATCGGCCTGATCGGTCCAGGACTCGTCGGCAGTTCGCTGCTCGAGCAGGTCGCGAGCCAGGCCGCACGGCTCGAGCGCGACTTCAAGCTCGACCTGCGCATACGCGCGATCGCCGGGTCGAAGTCGATGCGCCTCGCGCAGACTTCGATCGACCTTACGCGGTGGCGCGACGAGTATCGCGCCGGCGGCGACCCGGTCGACCTCGGCCGGTTCGCGGACCACGTGCACGCGGATCACTTCCCGCACGCCGTGATCATCGATTGCTCGGCGAGCGTCGAAGTCGCAAAGCACTACGCGCACTGGCTCGCCGAGGGCATCCACGTCGTCACGCCGAACAAGAAGGCCAACAGCGCGGCCTACGGCGACTACCAGCGCGTGCAGGAGGCGCGTCGCGCCGCAGGCTCGCACTACCTGTACGAGGCGACCGTCGGCGCGGGATTGCCCGTCATCCAGACACTGCGCGACCTGCGCGAGACCGGTGACGAGATCCGCCGCATCGAGGGCATGTTCTCGGGCACGCTCGCGTATCTCTTCAACACCTGGGACGGCCGGCAGGCGTTTTCGGAGGTCGTTCGAGAGGCGAAGGCGCTCGGCTACACCGAACCGGACCCGCGCGACGACCTCTCCGGCATGGACGTCGCGCGCAAGTTGATCATCCTGGCGCGCGAAATGGGGCTGCGGACCGAACTTGCCGAGGTCAAGGTGGAGAGCCTCGTGCCGGCCGCGCTCTCGGGCTGTGGCATCGAGGAGTTCCTCGAGCGGCTGCCCGAGTTCGACGCGGGCATGCTGGCACGGCTGCGCGAGGCCGCGGCTCGCGACCATGTGCTGCGCTACGTGGGCTCCGTCGATGCGCAGGGCGGCGCCGAGGTCGGCCTGGTCGAACTGCCGCGATCGCATCCCTTCGCGAACATCGCGCTCACCGACAACATCGTCCGCTTCCAGACGGCGCGCTACGACCGGAACCCCTTGATCGTGCAGGGCCCCGGCGCCGGCCCCGCGGTGACGGCGGCGGGTGTCTTCGCCGACCTGCTGCGCGTCTGCGCATACCTCGGGGCCAAGCTGTGACGACCGCTGCGAGCCGGGCCTCGGCCACGGCGTTCGCGCCCGCCAGCGTCGGCAACGTGGGCGTCGGCTTCGACATCCTGGGGCACACCGTGGCCGCCTTGGGCGATCGCGTGCGCGCCACCCGTCGGGCCGGGCCGGGCGTCGCAATCCGCGCCATCACCGGCGTGTACGTCGACTTGCCGCTCGAAGCCGCCAGGAACACTGCCGGCATGGCCGTGCTGGCGATGCAGCAGGACCTCGAACTGCCGTACGGCTTCGACCTCGAGATCGAGAAAGGCATCCCGCTCGGGTCGGGACTCGGCGGCTCCGCGGCCTCGGCCGTCGCGGGCGTCGTTGCCGCCGCCGCGCTCGTCGACGAGCACCTCGACCGCACGCAGCTCCTCAAGTACGCGATGCAGGGCGAGGCGGTCGCCAGCGGCTCCGTGCACGTCGACAACATCGCGCCGTCGCTGTTCGGCGGTCTCGTGCTCACGGTCGGCATCGACAACCCGTTCGTGAAGCAGATCCCGGTGCCGGAGCTGATCCGTTGCGTGCTGGTGCACCCGCACATGGTGCTGCCGACACGCGCCGCGCGCGAGATCCTGAGCAAGATGGTGCCGCTCTCGGACGTGATCTGGCAGCAGGCCAATCTCGCCGGCTTCCTCGCCGGTTGCTTCAGCGGCGATCTGGCGCTGATCCGTGAATCGCTGCTCGACGTGGTGATCGAGCCGCAGCGCCAGGCATTGATCCCGGGCTTCATCGAGGTGAAACAGGCCGCGCTGGCGGCGGGCGCGCTCGGCAGTTCGATTTCGGGCGCGGGACCCACGGTATTCGCGTGGTCCGACGAGGCCGACGCTGAAAAGGTCCGTGTCGCCATGGTCGAGGCGTTCGCGCGCCATGGTCTCGAGTCGGACAGCTGGATCTCGACGATCGACCGCGCCGGCGCGCGCGTCGTTGGCGACTGATGCGGTACCAGAGCACCCGCGATCCGTCGCACCTCGCCGGCCTCGGCGACGCAATCGCCCAGGGCCTCGCGCCGGACGGCGGCTTGTACGTGCCCACGGCTTTGCCGCGTCTCGGAC
>JAJTCR010000414.1 GCA_021325695.1 Steroidobacteraceae bacterium
GAAAACGTGCGCGGGTCGGGCTCGGCAAAGCTGCGCGCGCAGGACGGGCACGCGCGCCGCGTCGAGAACACTCGCGTGCGCCCACGGTCGAGCACGTGCGCGATGCCCTTGCCGAACTCCATGGCGCGGTCGAGCGCCGCGCGCACTTCGCGCTCGGCTTCGGGCGAGACCTTGACGCTGCCGACCGGCAACTCGACCGTGTGCTCGCGGAAGCGGTCGAGTCGCGGCCAGCTGGCGGTGGGCAGCATCGCGCCGTCGACACGCAATTCGGCGAATCCTTTCGATGCTGCCCACTTGGCCAGGTCGGTGTAGTACCCCTTGCGCGCGACCACCAGCGGGGCGAGCAAATCGATGCGACGGCCGCGGGCCTCACGCAGCAGCAGTGCCGCGATCGAATCGACGCTCTGCGGCTCGATCGGCACCTGGCAATCGGGGCAGTGCTGCACCCCGAGCTTGACGTAGAGCAGGCGCAGGAAGTGGTGCACTTCGGTCAGCGTGCCGACCGTGCTCTTGCGGCCGCCGCGGCTCGTGCGCTGTTCGATGGCGACGGTCGGCGGGATGCCGAAGATGGCGTCGACGTCGGGCCGGGCCGCCGGTTGCACGAACTGGCGCGCATAGGCGTTGAGCGACTCGAGGTAGCGACGCTGTCCCTCGTTGAAGACGATGTCGAACGCGAGCGTGGACTTGCCGGAGCCCGACACGCCCGTCAGCACCGTCATGCAGTCCCGCGGAATCGTGACCTCGATGTCGCGCAGGTTGTGCTCGCGGGCACGGTGCACCACGATCGAGTCACGTGCCCGGTCGGCCACCGCGTCGCGGTTCGCGGCGGGCATCGTGAAGTCCGGCAACTGCGCACGACCGGCGCGGAGCACGGCGGCACGTCCCGCGTCGTACTCGACGAGCGCACGCCCGGTGTGCGACGCCGCACAGGCCATGACGGTCTCCGGCGTGCCGGTCACGAGCACGCGTCCGCCACCCTCGCCGCCCTCGGGCCCGAGGTCCACGATCCAGTCCGCGGCGCGGATCACGTCGAGGTTGTGCTCGATCACGAGCAGCGAGTGGCCGGCGTCGAGCAGCCGCTTGAACGCCGCGAGCAGCTTGGCGACGTCGTCGAAGTGCAGCCCCGTGGTCGGTTCGTCGAACAGGAACAGCGTCGCGCTTTGGGAAAATGGGGACTGTCCCCTTTTCTGGGAAAATGGGGACTGTCCCCTTTTCCTGCTTTCCGCTGCATCGGCCAGGTGCCCCGCCAGCTTCAACCGCTGCGCCTCGCCGCCGGACAGCGTCGGCACCGGCTGCCCGAGGCGCAGGTAGTCGAGGCCCACGGCGGCGAGCGGTTCGAGACGCGCCAGCACGTCCGCCTCGTCGGCGAAAAACTTGACCGCCTCCGAGACGGTCAGTTCGAGCACCTGCGCGATGTCGAAGGACCGGCCGCCGCGCTCGATCCGCACTTCGAGCACCTCGGACCGGAACCGCTTGCCGTCGCAATCCGGGCAGCGCAGGTACACGTCCGAGAGGAACTGCATCTCGACGTGTTCGAAGCCGTTGCCGCCGCAGGTCGGGCAGCGTCCGTTGCCGGAGTTGAAGCTGAACGTACCGACGGTGTAGCCACGCTCGAGCGCGAGCGGCGCGCGTGCGAAGCGCTTGCGGATCGCGTCGAACGCGCCGACGTAGCTGGCCGGGTTCGAGCGGGTCGTGCGCCCGATCTGCGTCTGGTCCACCATCACGACTTCGTCGACGAGTTCGGCGCCGATGAGCCCGCGGTACGCGCCGGGCGCCTCGGTCGGCTTGCCCTTGGCGCGGCGCAGGCCTGCGTGCAGCACGTCCTGCACCAGCGTCGACTTCCCGGAGCCCGAGACGCCCGTGACGCAGACGAGACGGTGCAGCGGGATCTCGACGTCGACGTCCTTGAGGTTGTGCTCACTGTCGCCGAGAACCCGGATGCACGGCTCCCCCGGCAGCGGCGGCGCACGCCGGCCCGCCGCCGCGACGGCATCGAGCCGTCCCGACAGGTACTGCGCCGTCAGCGTGTCCGAGCGCGCGGCGAGTTGTGCGGGCGAGCCCTCGAAAACGACCCGGCCGCCGTGCTCACCGGGCCCGGGGCCCATGTCCAGGATGCGGTCTGCCGTCAGCATGATCTGCGGGTCGTGCTCGACGACCAGCAGCGAGTTGCCGTTGTCGCGCAGCCGGTGCATGACCTCGATCACCCGCTTCATGTCGCGCGGGTGCAGGCCGATCGACGGCTCGTCGAGCACGAACAGCGTGTTGACGAGCGAGGTGCCGAGCGCGGTCGTCAGGTTGATGCGCTGCACCTCGCCGCCCGACAACGTGCGCGACTGCCGGTCGAGCGTGAGGTAGCCGAGCCCGACGCGTACGAGGAACGCGAGCCGCGCGCGCACTTCGCCGAGCAGCTGCCCGGTGGCTTCGTCGAGTGGCGCGGACAGTGCGATGCGCTCGAAGAACGCCTGGCACGCCTCGAGCGGCAGCAGCATCAGGTCGTGGATGTTGAGCCCGGGGCCCGCCTGCCCCGCGGCCCGCAGACGCCAGAGCAGCGCTTCGTCCTTGAGCCGAGCACCGTGGCAGGCGGGGCACGGCGTGTAGCTGCGGTACTTCGCCAGCAGCACGCGCACGTGCATCTTGTAGCTCTTCGACTCGAGCCACTGGAAAAAGCGCCGCACGCCGTACCAGGTCTTCTTGTCCCACGGCCCCTCACCGTCGATGACCCAGCGCTGCTGTTCGGCGTTGAGATGCCGATCACGCGGCCGAAGCCGCGGCAGGTCTCGCACGCGCCGAGTGGCGAATTGAACGAGAACAGGCTCGGGGTCGGTTCGCGGTAGTGGATGTCGCAGTCGGCGCAGTGCAGATCGGTCGAGAACCGCCAGACCGTCTCCTCGCCCTCCCCGGAGGGAAAGGTGCGGACGTTCACGCGCCCCCGACCGACGCGCAGCGCCGCTTCGAGCGCATCGATCACGCGCGCGCGATCGGCGCCGCCGAGCCGGAAGCGGTCCTGCACCACCTCGACCTGGCCGGCCCCGCGGGAATGGATCCGCGTATAGCCCTGCTGCTCGAGCAGCTGCAGCACTTCCGCCTCGCTGAAATTCGCCGGCACGCTGACCGGGAAGGTCACGACCAGCCGCGGATCGTCCGGCC
>JAJTCR010000415.1 GCA_021325695.1 Steroidobacteraceae bacterium
CGAAACCCGCGCCCGGACGTCGCACGCGACGGTCGCGGCTCGGTCAGTCGAACAGCGCACCCAGCTTGCCGATCGATTCCCATCCGAGGTAGAGGGTGACGAGCCAGGCGGCCGCCCCCACGGCCGCCAGGCCGCCCGGATACACGTAACCGCCGAGCAGGTCGCGGCGTCGCCAGGCCACCCAGAGCACGACGGCGATGCCGAGTGGCAAGATCACTCCGTTGAACGCCCCGGCGAAAATCAGGAGTGGCACTGGTGCCGCGCCGGCCGTGAGGAACACCGAGGTCGCCAGCACGATGAACGCGACGACCAGCGTGCTGCGGTAACGCTCGAGCCGCGCATGACCGGCCACGAGGAACGACACCGAGGTGTAGGACGCGCCGATCACGGACGTGATCGCCGCCGCCCAGAGGATCACGCCGAACACGCGCACGCCGAATTCACCGGCCGCCGCCTCGAACGCGGAGGCAGCCGGGTTCGCGGGATCGAGCCCGACCCCGGCCGAGACCACGCCGAGCACCGCCAGGAACAGCAATACGCGCATGAGCCCGGTCAGGAGCACGCCGCTCACCGACGCGCGGGAGATCTCGCGCACGTGCCCCACGCCCCGCACGCCCACGTCGAGCAGTCGGTGCGCGCCCGCGTACGTGATGTAGCCGCCCACCGTGCCGCCGATCAATGCGGTGATCGCGAGCACGTCGACCTGTGCGGGCAATACCGCGTTGCGCAGCGCAGCGCCGACCGGCGGTCGTGACACGACGGCGACGTAGCCGGTCATGACGATCATGACGAAACCGAGCAGGACGACGATCCGGTCCATCGCGACTCCGGCGCGGCGCGAGAGGAACACGGCGATCGCGATCACTGCGGACAGCGCCCCGCCCCAGGTCGGCGCCAGGCCAAGCATGGCATCGAGCCCCAGGCCCGCGCCCGCGACGTTGCCGACGTTGAACACCAACCCGCCGAGGACCACGAAGAACGTCAGCACGTGACCCACGCCCGGCAGCACGCGGTTGCCGAGTTCCGGCGCCCGCAGCCCCGAGACGCCGATCACGCGCCAGACGTTGAGCTGCAGCGCGACGTCGACCAGCACGGACACGAGGATCGCGAACGCGAACGCGGCGCCGAGCTGCGCCGTGAACTGCGTGGTCTGGGTGATGAAGCCCGGGCCGATGGCGCTCGTCGCCATCAGGAACATTGCGCCGACCAGCCTGCCGTCGCGTGCGGCCGGCATCAGCGCGCAGCCGCCCGCAGCTTCCGGACCTCGTCCTTCTTGCCCCAGCGGTGATAGAGCTCGATCAGCCGCAACTTGCTCTTGTCCGCGAGGTACGGCAACGGGGCCATCTGCAGGTCGCGCTGGCTCGCGACCATCAGCGGCTCGGCTTCCGCGTAGCGACCCATGCGCATCAACGCGGCGCCCTCGACGTCGAGCGCGAGCGCGATCTGCCAGCTGCCCGGCGGCAGCCCCTCGGTGGTGAGCTGGCGGGACTCCTCGGCCAGCGCGTACGCCTGCTCGTTGTGGCCCGTCAGCAGCTTGAGCAGGGCCTTGAGTCCCAGTGACGTGCCCACCGCAGGGTGCTTCTGGCCCAGTGCCTTGCGCCGGATCGCGATGGCTTCGTCCAGCAACTTTTCGGCTTCGGCGTATTCGCCCGCTTCGACCAGCATGTAACCGAGGCTCGAGGCGCGCGCGCCCACGTCGGGGTGGTCGGGGCCAAGCGCCTTGCGGCTCATCGCCAGCGACTCGCGTGCCGTCTTGATCGCGCCACGGGTGTCGCCGCGGGCGAAATCGACGAATGCGATGTTCAGCAGCGTGACGGCGACCGACGGGTGGTTGTCGCCGAGGAGCTTGCGGTTGATCGCGAGCGAATCGCGGTACGCGGCCTCGGCCTCGTCGAAGCGTTTGCGACTCTCGAGCACGTAGGCCAGGTTGTTCAGGCTGGCCGAAGTCTCGGGATGCACCTCGCCGTAGAGTTTGCGCTTCATCTCGAGCGCGAGCCGCACCATCGGTTCCGCATCCGCGAACCGACCCGTTTCCATCAGCACGAACGCGAGGTTGTCGATCGCCTGGGCATAGGCCGGGTGCAGCTTGCCGCCGTGCAGGTCCTTCTGCATCTGCGCCGCCTCGCGCAGGCTCGCGACCGCATTGTCGACCTGGCCGCGGTCGTAGTAGTTGAGACCCAGCGTTTCGAGCGCGCGCGCCGTTTCCGCGTGCGGCTTCTTCTTGCCGTAGAGCTTGCGCAGCACGCGCAGCGCTTCGCGGATCGCCTGTTCGGCCTTCGCGTGATCGCCTTTCGCCCGCTGCAGGTCCGCGTACACGAGCAGGGTATCGGCGACGGGCTTGCTCTGGGGACCGAACAGCGTCCGGCGAATCTGCAAGGCGTCGCTCAACCGCCACTCCGCTTCTGCGTAATCGGCTCGCAGCGTGAGGACCTCGCCCAGGTGATTGAGGCTCGCGGCAGTCTCCTCGTGGTTCGCGCCGCGCAGGCGCTGGCGCTTCTCGTAGGCCTTGCGCACGAGCGGGATCGCGGAGTCGTACAGCCCGAGGCTCGTGTACACCGTGCCCATCGTGTCCATCAGCGTCGCCTGGATGCCCGGCCGGCCGGCGAGTTCCTGGTCGATGCGTTCGGCGCCCTTGTCCAGGATTTCGCGCGCCGTGATCGTGTTGCCGAGCGCCTCGCTCGGGTCGGATACCTTGAACAGGCCGAGCATGAAGCTCGTCGTCTGCCGCGCCGTTTCGGCCTC
>JAJTCR010000416.1 GCA_021325695.1 Steroidobacteraceae bacterium
TCGCGATCTACGTCGGTTACGCCGCGTACTACCTCGTGCGCATGAACCTGTCGCTCGCAGCGCCCGACATCCTGCGCGAGTACCCGGGTTACACCAAGGCGCAGCTCGGCCTGGCGATGACCGCGCTCTCGATCGCCTACGGCCTGTCGAAATTCCTGATGGGGGCCGTCTCGGACCGCAGCAATCCGCGCTGGTTCATGCCGCTCGGGTTGCTGCTGTCGGCGTCCGTCACCGCCTCGTTCGGGCTCGTGCCCGGCATCTACACGTCGATCACGCTCGTCGTCGTGCTGCAAGCGCTGAACGGCTGGTTCAACGGCATGGGCTGGCCTGCGTGCGGCAAGACGATGGTGCACTGGTTCAGCGCGCACGAACGCGGCCGCGTGGTCTCGCTCTGGAACACCGCGCACAACGTGGGCGGTGGCCTGGTCGCGGTGCTCGCCGCGGCCGGCGTCGTGTTGTTCGGTGACTGGGGTGCCAAGTTCTACTTCAACGCGCTCGCCGCGGCCGGGGTCGCGGTGGTCGTGTACGTGCTGCTGCGCGACACGCCGGAAAACTGCGGGCTGCCGCCCATCGAGGTCTATCGCAACGACCGTCCGGACGGCGGGGCCGCCCAGCCGGAACGTACGCTCGGCTTTCGCGAGATCTTCCTCGGCCACGTGCTGAACAACCGGTTGCTGTGGGCGATCGCGGTGGCGAACGCGTTCGTCTACTTCGTGCGCTACGGCGTGCAGAACTGGATCCCGACGTACCTCGAGACGGCCAAGGGGTTTTCGTTCAGCCAGTCGAGCATCGCGTGGTTCCTGTTCGAGTACGCCGCGATTCCGGGCACGCTGCTCTGCGGCTGGATGTCCGACCGGATCTTCGACGGCCGCCGCGCGCCGGCGACGATGCTGTTCATGGCGCTCACGCTCGTCGGCATCGTGGTCTACGGCCTCAACCACAGCGGGCCGATCTGGATCGACTGGATCGCGCTGATCATGATCGGCTTTTTCGTCTATGGGCCGATCATGATGATCGGCCTGCACGCGCTCGAGCTGGTACCGAAGAAAGCCGCAGGCACGGCGGCGGGTTTCACGGGATTCTTCGGCTACGCGTTCGGCTCGGCGATCGCCGGTGCCGGGGTGGGCCTGATCGCCGATCGCTGGGGCTGGAGCGGCGTGTTCCTCACGATGATCGCGTGCTGCCTGCTCTCGATGGCGTTCGTGGCACTGACGTTGCGCAGAAAATAGGGACACTCGGAATTTTCGGGCTCGGCGCGGTGAGCGACGAAAATTCGGAGTGTCCCTATTTTCCGGGCAGCGGCCAGTCGATGACGTCGATCCAGACCGGGTTGGTGTAGGCACGACGGCCGGCGGCGTCCTCGACCTCCAGCGAGTACCACGTCCGGACGCTGTCCCGGAGTTCAAAGGTCGCGGTCGCTTCGCGTGGGGCGTCCGGGTATGCCTGGGTTCGCGCGACCCGTCCCGCGCGGATCAATCGAACCGCTCGCAGACCGGCCACCGACCGCAGGTCGAACGCGAGCCGGTAGGGCACCTCGGGCTCGACCGCGAGGTCGCTCCCGAACATCACCGACGGGTAGATCAACGGCCCGTGGCTCACGTAAGCGCGCCCCGCCTTCACGGCCTCGGCGAACGCAGCCGGCGTCGGCGCGCCAGGGATGTGCGCAAACGTGCGCACGCGACCCGATTCGTGGTTCCAGACGTCGTGCACGTCGGTGCCACCGGCCAGGTAATAGCGGTGGCCCAGGTTCCAGAATCGCCAGAGTGCCTGCAGCACCTGCGCGTCGTTCGGCACGTCGGCGTTGATCTCCAGCAGGTCGAACGCCGGGTTGAAGCCGCCCGGCACCACGTTGGCGCGCAGGCTTTCGAGGTAGCCGTAAGGAATGAACGGGTGGTTGGACTGCACGACCGTCGCGCCCTGCCGTCTGGCCTCCGCGAGGACCTCGTCGATCGTCGCGGAGCCCGTGTCGATCTCGAGCTGAACCCCGGGCCGCAGCGGCCAGGCATTGAAGTGGCCCCACGACGGTGAAAACTCGATCGACGGGATCAGCGGCACGCCGCGACGATCGGCGATGCGCTGCAGCTCCGCGTGATTCGCCGTCGAGTCGTGATCGCTCACGAACAGCAGGTCGAGTCCCGCGGCGAGCTGGGACCGCGCGAGGTCCAGCGGCGGCGTCACGCCCTCGGCCTGGTCCGCGTGGTGATGCAGGTCTGCCGCATACCATCCCGCGCGGCGCGGCTCGAACGTCGACGACAGGGGAGCGGGCACCGCGAGCGCTTTGCCGGCCTGGACGTCGATCGTCAGACGCCGCTCCGGACGCAGGAATGCACCGCCGGACGTCACGGAGAAAGTGTAGCGACCGGGCGCGAGTTCGACCGTCAAGCGCCCCCTGGGTTCGAGTTCGGTGAAGAACGTGGCGCGGCCGAGGAACCCGACGAAGGGCTGCTGTCCCTCGACGACGGCGATGCGCGCGTCGAGCGGCTGGCCGCTGCCCGCCTCCGTGACCGTGAAGGACACGCGACCCGGCGGGTCGACGTCACTGAAGTCGACGACGGAGTTCGAACTGGCGGTGACGTTGACTCGCGCGCTCGCGCTCTGCGAATGGCCCTTGCCCGTGGCGTAAAGCTCGTAGTTGCCCGCGGGCAGGTCGAACGCGTACCGACCGTCGCGCCCGTAACTCCACGCGAAGGGCGTGCCTTGCCGGGCTGCGACGACGACGGGCGTGACGACGGGCCTGC
>JAJTCR010000417.1 GCA_021325695.1 Steroidobacteraceae bacterium
GCGTACGAAGACCTCGCGACGGCCGAGGCGGATTATCGTCGGGGCCTCGAGCTGAGCCCGAACTCGGCCAAGGGTCATCATGGCCTTGCCGTCGTGCTGTACGAGACACCGTCGAGGCGCGACGAGGCGCTCGCCATGCTCGACCGCGCGCGCAAGCTCGACCCGCTGCGACCCGCGTACGACGTGACCCGCGCCGTGTTCCTGTTGTACGAACGCGCCGACGTGCGCGGTGCCGACGACCTACTGGCCGACGTGCTGCGCCGCCATCCGGACTACCAGCCGGCCCTTGCCCGTTTGAGCGAGGTTCGCGGGTTCTGCATGGGCCGTTCAGCTGACGCCATCGAGTACGCCGAGCGCGCGCTGTCGCTGGATCCGTTGGCGGAAGAAGTCCGCCGCGGGCTGCTGCGCTTCTACCTCGCCGTCGGCGACGTTGCTGCGGCCGAAGATGTCGTCTCCAGCGCGCCGCATGAGTCGATCGTTCGGCGAATCCCGGTCCTGGTGCACCAGCGCGACTGGGTGGCGGCGGGCGACGCCGCGTACGAGGGGCTCGCGCTCCAGACGTTCGGGCCCAAGGACATCGCGCTCGGTGTCATCGCGATCCGCATGCACGCGCGGACGACGCGGGATTTCGAGCGCGCGCGCCACGCGCTCCAGGCCGCCTCGCACGTGCAGTGGGACGTGACGGGCAGTCCGCTGCTGCCGGATCGGCCGGGCTTGCGCGAGGAGGCGATCGGGCTCGCCGACGTGCTGGTTGCGATGGGTCGCGGGCTCGAGGGCCGCCGGTTGCTCGCCGTGATTCTCGAACGCATGCGGCGCGAGATCGACGGGGGCCGATCCGAGTACTGGTACAGGATTACGCATTCGCTTGCGCTCGCGGTGAACGATGATCCCGAGGCTGCGCTCGCGATGCTGCAGCGTGCGGTGAGCAGCCGCTACGCGTTGAACGACTGGTGGTATTACTTCGAGGTCGAGCCGGCCTTCGCATCGCTGCATAAAGACCCGCGATTCACCGCCATGCTCGAGACGGCGCGCGCGAACAGCGTCGAACAACGACGCGAGCTCGATCGGCGCCGCAAGGATGGGCGCGTTCCCGCCCGCGGCGCCGCCGGCCCGTAGCGATACCCGGATGATGTGCGTTTCAAGTACCGTACCCCCCGGGCTCGGTGTCGGGCAACGCAAGCGGGGCCACGGTTGGCGGCAGACTCCTGCGAAACGAATCGGGCGGCGTCGCCACGTCACGAGGGCGACGTAGCATGAACGACTCCGTGTCGGGCAGCCTGCTGCAGCGGCTGCGCGAGCGAGGCGTGGTCCGGGTCGCCGCCAGCTATGCCGTCATTGCCTGGCTGCTGCTGCAGATCGCCGACGTCACGTTCGAGCCGCTCGGCGTGCCTCGCTGGGCCATGGTCGCGCTGATCGTCACCGCGTTCCTCGGGTTGCCGGTGGTCGTCGCGCTGGCGTGGTTCTACGAGGTCGGCGATACCGGCGTTCGCCGCGACACGGCCCCCGACGGCACCGCACGGCCGACCGTCACCGGCCTGAGGCGCAATGCGGACATTGGCATCATCCTCGTGCTGCTCGCCGTGATCGGCGTACTGCTCGTGCGGCAACCGGGCATCGAGCCGTCTGGGCACGAAACCCCCACGATCGCCGTGCTCCCGTTTGCGAACATCGACAGAACCGAGCAGGGCGAAGTGCTGGCGCTCGGCCTTGCCGAGAGCATCCTGCACCAGCTCGCGGGCCTCAGCGAGATCGACGTGATCGCCCGCGCGTCGTCGTTCGCCCTGCAGGACACGAAGGCGGACGCCGTCGAGATCGGCAAGCGGCTCGACGCGCGGTACCTGCTCGGCGGCACCATGCAGCGGGCGGGCGACCGCCTGCGCGTGGTGGCCTACCTGATGGACGCGAAGTCCGGCGGGCAAGTCTGGTCCATACGGTTCGACCGGCCGACCGGCGACATCTTCGCGGTGCAGGACGAGATCGCCGTCCAGGTGACGCAGGCGCTGGAGTTGAGCATTGGTCCGAAGGCGATGGAGCGCATGACGACGCAGGGCACCGCAAACCTCGCCGCGTACCTCGCGTACCTCCAGGGAAGGAAGCTGCTGGCCAACGCTCGCGTCGTGGATGCGCGGGAAGCCATCGAGCACTTCGGGCGTTGTCTCAAACTCGACCCCGGCTTTGCGGCGGCCTACGTGAGCATGGCTGAAGCCGACCTGTTCGTGGCGGAGTACGACGTCACCGGCGACCGGCGGGACCGCTTCGAGCAGGCGTGGGGTCACGGACAGCAACTCATTGCCAAAGCCCTCGAAATCGATCCCGGCAATGGCGAGGCGTTCCTGCACCGCGCGTACCTGATGGCCTTCATAGACCTCGTGCGTGCCGAGAAGGATTATCGGCGCGGACTGGAGTTGAGCCCGAACTCGGCGAAAGGACACGCGGGCCTCGCCGCGGTCGTGTACGAGACACCCGAGCGACGCGACGAGGCGCTCCAACTGCTGGATCGCGCCCGGAAGCTCGACCCGCTCGAGCCCGGCTACGACGTCACCAAGGCACTGTTCCTGCTGATGGCTCGAGGCGCGCTCGAGGAATCGAACGCTTTGCTGGTCGACGTCGTCAAGCGCCACCCTAAGTATCCACCCGCGCTCGCGCGCCTGGCCGAACTGCGCTACCTGATGGGGGAGGCCGCGTCGAGCATCCTTTACGGGGAGCAGGCGCTCGAGCTCGACCC
>JAJTCR010000027.1 GCA_021325695.1 Steroidobacteraceae bacterium
ATATAGCGTTCCCGGTCCGCCCGCTTGACCTTGAGCCAGCCCGCGATGCGCTTGTACTCCTCGGGCTGGCTGTAGCGGAACGCGAGGTCCTCGAGTTCCCACTTGAGCTGCCAGATGCCGAGGCGGCTGGCGAGCGGGGCGTAGATCTCCTGCGTCTCGAGCGCGGCGCGGCGCTGCTCGGGCTCGGGCCGGTCCTTGATGCGTCGCAGGTACACGAGTTGCAGCGCGAGCCGGATCAGCACGAGCCGCACGTCGGAGGCGAGCGCGAGCAGCAGTTTGCGCAGGCCCTCGGCCTGTTCCGGCTTGAGGGGCTGCCCGGGATTCCAGTCGGCGGGAATGCCGCTCTCGCCGACCTTGGCGAGTTCGGTCGCGAGCCGGACCGCCGCTTCGCCGAAGTCCGGCAGGGCCTGCTCGGCATCGAGCACGTGCCCGTGCAGCAGGGGTACGAGCAGGCCGGCGAGCAGGACGTCCGTGTCAGGCTGCAGCGGCGCCAGTACCGCGAGCAATTCGACGCTGCGTGCCGTGTGCTCGTCCTGTTGTCGAGCGACCACTGCGTCGAGCACCGACCGCACACGCGGCGGAAGCGTTCGCAGGTCGATTTCGGCGGGCTTCACGGCGACTCGGCGGGTTCCGGCGGGTGCGGCGAACCTGCCGCGCCCGTGCAAAGACGCTATCATACGGCGACGTGTTCCCCGGCTGCGTGCCAGGTGATTATTTGCCGAGACTCAACCGTGGCGGACGGCGCTGGACGCTCGCATCGGGCGGTCCCGGGAGGCCCGGCGAAACGGTTCGCATCCTCGGCATCGACCCCGGGTCCCAGGCGACCGGCTTCGGCGTGATCGACTGGTGCGACGGCGACGCCCGTTATGTCGTGAGCGGCGCGATCCGCACGACGGGCGGCGAGTTCCCGCCGCGCCTGCGCCAGATCTTCGACGGCGTGCTCGAACTGGTCCGCCAATACCGTCCCGGCGAGGTCGCGATCGAGCGCGTGTTCATGCATCGCAATGCCGACAGCGCGCTCAAGCTCGGCCAGGCCCGCGGCGCCGCGATCTGCGCGGTGTTCTCGGGAGCCTCCGTGCTGTACGAGTACGCGCCGCGCGAGGTGAAACTCGCGATCGTGGGGCAGGGCGGCGCGCAGAAGGACCAGGTGCAGCTGATGGTGCGCAACCTGCTGCGCCTCCAGGGCGAGCTCGGTCCGGACGCGGCGGACGCCATCGGCCTCGCGTTGTGCCACGCCTATTCGCGCAACGCGCGCCGCGCGGTGGACGCGGCCGGCTTCGTGCTGGAGGGGGCCCAGTTTTGATCGGCTTCCTGCGCGGCAAGCTCGCTGCCAAGCACCCGCCCGCGCTGCTGCTCGACGTCCACGGCGTGGGCTACGAGGTCGAGGCGCCGATGTCGACGTTCTACGGACTGCCCGCCGTCGGCGCCGAGGTGGGGCTGCACACGCACCTCGTCGTGCGCGAGGACGCCCATGTGCTGTTCGGGTTCGGCACCGAACGCGAGCGCAGCCTGTTCCGCGAGCTGATCAAGGTCTCGGGCGTGGGCCCGCGCATTGCGCTCGGCATCCTCTCCGGCGCCACGGTCGAGGAGTTCCACCGCTGCGTCGAAACCCAGGACACCGCGGCGTTGACGCGGATCCCGGGCATCGGCCGCAAGACCGCCGAGCGCCTGATCGTCGAGATGCGGGACCGGCTCAAGGCGCTGGGCTCGGGCACGCCGTTCGAGGTGAAGGGTCCGGTCGGCAGTGGTGCGCAGGCCGCGCCCAATCCCCACGCCGAGGCCTTCAGCGCGCTCGTCGCGCTGGGCTACAAGCCGCCCGAGGTCACGCGGCTGCTGCAGAAGGTCGACGCCTCGGTGACCACGACCGAGGAACTGATTCGCCACGCGCTGCGCGCGGCGAGCGGCTGAGCCGCGCGTGACGAGACAGGACAGCAAGGTGACGATCGACCCCGACCGCGTGATCTCCGCGGGCGTGCAGCGCGAGGAAGAGGTCTACGACCGCGCCGTGCGACCGAAAACGCTCGCCGATTACGTCGGCCAGCGCGCGATGAAGGCGCAGATGGAAATCTTCATCGCCGCCGCGCGCAACCGCGGCGAGGCGCTCGACCACACGCTGATCTTCGGTCCGCCAGGTCTCGGCAAGACCACGCTCGCGCACGTGATCGCGAACGAGCTCGGCGTCGGTTTCAAGCAGACCTCGGGCCCGGTACTCGAACGCCCCGGCGATCTCGCGGCGCTGCTCACGAACCTGCAGCCGAACGAGATCCTGTTCGTCGACGAGATCCACCGCCTGAGCCCGATCGTCGAGGAGATCCTCTATCCCGCGCTCGAGGACTTCCAGCTCGACATCATGATCGGCGAGGGCCCCGGCGCCCGCTCGATCAAGATCGACCTGCCGCCGTTCACGCTCGTCGGGGCGACGACGCGCGCGGGGCTGCTCACCTCGCCCCTGCGCGATCGCTTCGGCATCGTGCAGCGCCTCGAGTTCTACGGGCACGACGAACTGCAACGCATCGTGCAGCGCTCGGCCGGCATCCTCGGTGTCGCCGCGGAGGCCGACGGGGCCGCGCAGATTGCCACGCGCTCGCGCGGCACGCCGCGCATCGCGAACCGCCTGCTGCGGCGGGTGCGCGACTACGCCGAGGTCAAGGCGGGCGGGCGCATCACGCGGGAGGTCGCGCAGGCCGCGCTCGACCTGCTCGACGTCGATCCCCAGGGCTTCGACCCGATGGACCGTCGGCTGATGCTCACGATCATCGAGAAGTTCGACGGCGGCCCGGTCGGCGTCGACAGCCTCGCCGCGGCGCTCGGCGAGGAGCGCGGGACGATCGAGGACGTGATCGAGCCGTTCCTGATCCAGCAGGGCTACATCATGCGCACGGCCCGGGGGCGCGTCGCGGCGCGCAACGCCTACCTGCATTTCGGCCTCACGCCCCCCGCGCTCGAGCAGCGGCCCGGCACGCTCGGGTTGTTCGAAGGCTGATCGACGGAATTTCGACGAGGACCGCAGCATGATCGGCGAGCATTCCATCCTCGACCTGCTGTTGCAGGCGAGTCTCGTCGTGCAGCTCGTGATGCTCCTGCTGATCGGCGCGTCGGTGGCGTCGTGGGCCATCATCCTCGGCAAGCGCCGGCTGTTGAACGACGCGCGACTCGCGGCCGACCGGTTCGAGCACCAGTTCTGGTCGGGCGGAGAGCTCGCGGGCCTCTACAAACAGCTGGAGGGCGGCGCGCCTGGCGGCATGGCCGACATCTTCGTCTCCGGCTTTCGCGAGGTCTCGCGGCTCAAGACACAGGGCCTGGTCGGCGCGCAGCTGCTCGACGGCAGCCGTCGCGCCATGCGGGTGGCACAGCTCAAGGCGACGGACCGGCTCGAGCAGAACCTGTCCACGCTCGCGACGATCGGCTCGACGAGCCCGTACGTCGGGCTCTTCGGCACGGTGTGGGGCATCCTCACGGCGTTCCAGGGACTCGGCCACGTGCAGCAGGCGACGCTCGCAACGGTCGCGCCCTCGATCGCCGAGGCGCTGATCGCAACGGCCATGGGCCTGTTCGCGGCCATCCCGGCAGTGATCGCGTTCAATCGCTACGCCGACCAGGTCGGCCGGCTCGAACTGCGGTTCGACACGTTCATGGAGGAACTCTCGACGATCCTGCAGCGCCACTCCGGCGTGCAGCAGGGCTGAAGCAGACATGGCAGGGCTCAGGCGCGGCCGCAAGCTCATGGGCGAGATCAACGTCGTACCCTACATCGACGTGATGCTCGTGCTGCTGATCATCTTCATGGTCACCGCGCCGATGTTGAGCCAGGGCATCAAGGTCGAACTGCCGCAGGCCGCGGCCGAGCCGATCGAGCCCGACACGCTCGAGCCGCTGCTGCTGAGCATCGACGCCGCGGGCGCGATGTACCTGAACCTGGGCGACCCGCGGCAATCGCTGGCGCCGGGACGACTGCTCGAAATCGCTGCCGCCGCGTTGCGCCGGGAACCCGAGCGCCCCGTATTGGTCAAGGCGGACAAGGCCGTGCCGTACGGCCGCGTGGTGGAGGGCATGGTGCTGCTGCAGCAGGCCGGAGCGAGGAAGGTCGGTTTCGTGACCGAGCCGGTCGCGGCGAACCGCCCGCAGCCGGGGCAGCGCTGACGCATGTCGCGAAGCCTGAGCGACCGCGTGCGGCCCTGGCTCGGGTCCGCGGTGCTGCACGTTGCCTTCGTCGTGGTGCTCGCGGTGGCCGCGTACAACTGGCGCAGCGATCCGCCCCCGGAGCAACTCGCGATCGAAGGCGACGTCGTTCGTTACGAAGACCTGCCGCCCACGGTGCGTTCAGGCAAGCCGCTGCGCGAGACCGCGCCGCCGGTCGAGCAACCATCCGACCCGCAGCCTCGCGATACGCCGACGCCCGAGCCGAAACCCGAACCGGCCCCCGAGCCCCTTCCCGTTGACGATTCCGCGCAGAAGCAGGCCGACGCGCTCAAGCTCGAGCAGGAGCGACTCGCGGCCGAGCGCCAGGCGGAGGAGCAGGTCGCCGCGGAGCGGCAGCGTGCGAAGGACGCCGAAGCACGCCAGCAGAAGGAAGCCGACGCGCTCGCCGCGAGCCAACGCGCCGCCGAGGCGGCGGCCGCCAAACGCAAGGCCGAGGAGACGAAGCAGCAGGAAGCGATCGCCGCCAAGGCGCGCGAGGCCGAACAGGCCGCGGCTGCGCGCGAGGCGAAGCTGCGGGGTGAGCGCGAGGCCGCACTGAAGAAGGCGCTCGAGAGCGAGGAGGAAGGCGAGGCGTTCGCGCGCTCGGGCATCGTCGACGAGTACAAGGCGATGCTGACGCAGACGATCGAGCGCAACTGGAACAAGCCGCCTTCCGCGCGCCAGGGACTGCAGTGCACGCTGCACGTCACCCAGGCGCCCGGCGGCACGGTGATCGACGTGAAGATCGGCGAGTGCAATGGGGACCAGGCCGTGCGGGAATCGGTTGCCAATGCCGTGTATCGTTCGTCACCGTTGCCGGCGCCGCGCGATCCGCGCGCGTTCGAGCGGCAACTGGTGATGGTGTTCAAGCCAACGGAGTAGACGAGCCTTGACGATGCTGTTGCGAGCGCTGGTGTATTCGTGGGCGAGGTCGCGGACCGCCATGGTGTTGTTCGCGGCGGCCGCGCTGTGGGCCGGCTCTGCCCAGGCCCAGCTGCGACTCGACATCACCCAGGGCGTCCGCGACGCCGTGCCGATCGCTGTCGTGCCCTTTGGCGGCCAGGCCGAGGGCGGTCCGACCGACGTCGCGGCCGTCGTCGCCAACGACCTGCTGCTGAGCGGCCGTTTCAAGCCGCTCGAGCGTCGCGACATGGTGACGCGCCCGACGACCGGCGCGGCCATCCGCTTCGAGGACTGGCGCCTGTTGCGATCGGATTTCATCGTGGTGGGTCGCGTCGAGCCGGACGCCGCGGGTCTCGCCGCCACGTTCGAACTCTTCAACGTCCAGACGGGCCAACCGTTGCTGAGCCAGCGCCTGCCGACGACCGAGCGCGGCTTGCGTGCGACGGCGCACCGGATCGCCGACCTCGTATTCGAGCGCCTGACCGGCATACCCGGCGCCTTCGCGACGCGCATCGCCTACGTGACGGTCGACGGCCGCCCGCCGAAACAGCGTTATCGCCTCGTCGTCGCCGATGCCGACGGCTACGCGCCGCGCACGATCACGGAGTCGTCCGAGCCGCTGATGTCCCCGTCCTGGTCACCCGATGGCCAGAGCCTCGCCTATGTCTCGTTCGAAGGCAAAGCGTCGGCGGTGTTCGTGCAGCGACTGGCCACTGGCGAGCGACGGCGGGTGTCGGCGCGGCGCGGCATCAATGGCGCGCCGGCCTGGTCGCCAGACGGTCGCAAGCTGGCCCTGACGCTCTCGCGCGACGGCAATCTCGACATCCACGTGCTCGACCTGGCCACGCAGGGCCTCACGCGCCTCACGACCGACGGCGCAATCGACACCGAGCCCGAATGGTCGCGCGACGGCTCCAGCCTCTACTTCACGTCCGACCGGGCCGGCAATGCACAGGTGTACCAGATCGCCGCGGCCGCCGGCCAGGACGCGAAGCGCCTGACGTTCACCAACAGCTACAACGCGCGTCCGCGTGTGTCGCCCGACGGCCAGTCGCTCGCGCTCGTGACGCTCGATCGCGGCGCGTACCGCATTGCGTCGTTCGACCTGAAGACGCGTAACGTGCACGTGCTGACCGACGGGCGGCAGGACGAAGCGCCCAGCTTCGCTCCGAATGGCGCGGCGATCATCTATGCGACACGCAGCGGTGCGCGCGGCACGCTCGCCATGGTGTCGTCGGACGGTCGGTTCCAGCAGCGCCTGAGCTCGGACACCGGCGACGTGCGCGAACCCGTGTGGTCGCCGTACCCGGCCGCGCAGCGGTGAAGCGGGCCTCGACGCAAGGTATGATTCGCCCCCGATTTGCCGCGTGCGGCGCGGCCATTGCCCGAAGGAGTCGAAGACAATGAAGTGGACCCACGCCCTCGTCGCTGCCGTGCTCGCGCTTGGCCTCGCGGCCTGCCAGAAGCCGAAGCAGGTGCAGCCCGAGCCGACCACGCCCGCCGCGCCCGACGAGACCGGCAGCGCGGCGACGAGCGGCCTCGGCACGGACGCGGGCACGGCGGCGGCCGGCGCGATGAGCGAGGCACAGAAGCAGGCGCTCGCCGCGCTGCAGGCAGGCTACATCGTCTATTTCGACTACGACAGCAGCGAGATCAAGCCCGAATACGACGCGATCGTCGCCGCGCATGCGGGCTACCTGACCCGGTACAAGACCGCGCGCGTGCGCCTCGAAGGCCACACCGATGAACGTGGCTCACGCGAATACAACATCGGCCTCGGCGAGCGTCGCGCGCAGACCGTGCGCCGTGCGCTGATGCTGCAAGGCGTGCAGGACGGTCAGGTCACGACCGTGAGCTACGGCGAGGAGCGTCCGGTCGGGGAAGGTTCGGACGAAGGTGCGTATTCCCGGAACCGTCGCGTCGAACTCGTACAGGTGCCATGACGCCCATGATCCAGAGCAGGCATCCGGCCGTCGTCGTCGCGCTCGTCGCCACGCTGGCCTTCAGCGCCGCGGCGCAGGCGCAGTTCAGCAACACCGCGAGCAACAAGGAACTCGAGCAGCGCGCGAACCAGACGGAGTCGCGCATCACTGCGCTCGAGAGCCGCTTGAACCAGTCGCTGCTCGACCTGCAGCGGCAGATCGAGGCTTCGCAGCAGGAACTGCGGACGCTGCGCGGCCAGATCGAGGAAGCGCGCCACGAGCTCGAAACGCTGCAGCAGCAGCAGCGCGACCTCTACGCCGACCACGATCGCCGGTTGCTCACGATCGAAAACGGTGCTGCGACGGGCGGGGTGCCGCCGGCCACCGGCGGGCTCACGAATCCACCCGACGTCGTCTTCGCCGACGAGGCCTCGGTCTACGGCGACGCCTTCGCCGCGATGAAGGCCGGTCGCTATGAGGAGGCCGCGCGTGGCTTCCAGACCTATCTCGCCAAGTACCCGCGCGGTCCACGCGCCGACAATGCGCATTACTGGCTGGGCGAGGCCCAGTTGATGCAGCAGCAGTACGAGGACGCGCTCAAGTCGTTCCAGGCAGTGGCGGCGTTCCCCGAGTCGCGCCGGCTCGCGGAAGCGATGCTCAAGGTCGGCGACTGCCAGGCGGCGCTCAAGGCGTTCCGCAATGCGCGCACGTCGTACCAGAACGTCGTGTCGACGTATCCGGAAACGGACGCGGCCGCGCAGGCGCGCATGCGCATCGAGAAGCTCAACGCCGAGGGGCGGTGACCCGGCTCAAGGTCACCGAGACCTTCGTCTCGATCCAGGGCGAGGCCGACGCGGTCGGCTGGCCCACGCTGTTCATCCGGCTGACGGGGTGCCCGCTGCGATGCGTGTACTGCGACACGCAGTACTCGTTCTATGGCGGCGAGTGGCAGACGCTCGAGACGTTGCTCGACGTCGCGCGCGGCAGCGGCGTGCGTCACGTCTGCGTGACGGGCGGTGAACCGCTCGCGCAGAAGGACTGTCTCGGATTGCTGTCCAGTCTCTGCGACGCCGGGTACGAAGTGTCGCTCGAAACCAGTGGCGCGCTCGACGTCGCCAGGGTCGACCCGCGCGTGAGCCGGGTCGTCGACCTCAAGACCCCGGGCTCGGGCGAGCAGCGCCGCAACAAGCTCGAGAACCTCGACGTGCTGGGCGAGCGCGACCAGCTCAAGTTCGTGCTCTGCTCGCGCGCGGACTACGAATGGGCGCGCGAGCTGTTGCGCAGCCGTGCGACACCGCTGCGAGGCCAGGTGCTCTTCTCGCCGGTTTGGGGCCAGCTCGAGCCGCGCCTGCTCGCCGAATGGATCCTCGAGGACCGGCTCGACGTGCGGCTGCAGGTGCAGCTGCACAAGCTGCTCTGGGGCGACGCGCCGGGACGGTGACGAGCGTGGACGCCACCGCCGTCGTCGCCGCAGCTCCCGCCGTCGTCCTGGTCTCCGGCGGCCTCGACTCGGCGACCTGTCTCGCGATCGCACGTGCCGAGGGGTTTCGCTGTCACGCGCTGAGCTTCCGCTACGGCCAACGCCACCTCGCCGAACTCGAAGCAGCTGGTCGGGTGGCGGCGCAACTTGGAGCGTTCGAACACCGGATCATGGACGTCGACCTCGCGGCCTTCGGCGGCTCGGCGCTCACCGACCCCGCGCTCGCCGTGCCGCAGGACGGCGTCTCGAGCCAGGCGATCCCGATCACCTACGTGCCCGCACGCAACACCGTATTCCTCGCATTTGCGCTGGCCTGGGCCGAGGTGCTCGGCGCGCACGACATCTTCATCGGCGTCAATGCCGTGGACTACTCAGGTTATCCCGATTGCCGGCCCGAGTTCATCGCCGCGTTCGAGGCGATGGCGAACCTGGCGACGCGCGAAGGCGTGGACGGCCGCGAGCGCCTGCGCATCCGCGCGCCGCTGCTCGACTCGAGCAAGGCCGACATCGTGCGGCGCGGCGCCGCGTTGGGCGTCGACTTCGGTGCAACGGTCTCGTGCTATCAGGCCGATGCGAGCGGAGCGGCCTGCGGCCGGTGCGACGCATGCCGCCTGCGCAAGGCGGGGTTCGCAGCGGCCGGCCAGCCCGACCCGACACGGTATCGCTGACGCTCAGCCGCGCGTTCGTTCGCGCGCCAGCAGCAGTGCAAAGCAGCCGATCACAACGGCCGACGTGCCCGCCTGCAACAGGCTCTCGGCCTCGACGCCGAGCAGGTAGTAGTGCCCGAGCATTCGCGCCAGTACCGCGACGGCGCAGGCCAGGATGCCGAGTGCGCCGACTGCGCGCCCCGCGACGACGAGCGAATTCCCCATGGAGCCCCCCTTCCCGGCGACGGCCGGGCTCCGAGTCTAGCGCCGGTCCGGTACGTTCACACCGGCGTGATGCGGCACGACGCTCGATGCGGGGGTAGGGCG
>JAJTCR010000418.1 GCA_021325695.1 Steroidobacteraceae bacterium
GCTCGACACGATTCCCGTGGTGCACGAAATCGACGCGTACCTGCGACTGGTGCGGCCGCAGGGCGCGATGGTACTCGTCGGCGTGATCGACACGATTCCGGCCTTCACGAGCCGGCTCTTGGTCGGCGGGCGGAAGACGCTTTCGGGTTCGGCGATCGGCGGCATCGCCGAGACGCAGGAACTGCTCGACTTCTGCGCCGAGCGCGGCATCGTCGCCGAGTGCGAGATGACGCCGATCCAGGGGATCGGCGAGGCGTTCGCGCGCATGGAACGCGGCGACGTCCGTTACCGTTTCGTGATCGACATGCAGTCGTTGCGAACGCAGGGCTGATAAAGCGCATGGACATCCGCGACCATTCGATCACGCTCGTCTCCGTGATCGTCGGACTCGGGCTGACAGAGCTTCTCGCCAACCTCAACCGGCTGATCCGTTCACGTCGCGACGTCCGCTGGTACCCGCTGCCGCTGCTGTGGGCGGCGGTGTGCCTGATCCTGGTCGTCAATCTCTGGTGGGGCATCTACCTGGGCGCGATCGGCATCGCCACGCCGTCGAACGCCGGCGCGTTCCTGCTGTACCTCGTCGTGCCGGTGCTGCTGTACCTGGTCTGTGCGGCCGCGCTGCCCGAGGTGCGCGAGGTCGGCGCGTTCGACCTGCGCGCGAGTTACTACGCGTCCAGTCGTTATTTCAGCTCATTGCTGTTCGCCTACGTGGCCGCGACGATGTTGCAGTCGTATCTGGCGGTCGGACACCTGCAGTGGGACGCCGTGACGGCCGTGCTGCGCGTCGGGATCCTGGCCATCCTGCTGCCGCTGGCCTGGGTGACACGGCCCTGGTACCACTGGTTCGCGGCGACCTTCATGCTGGTGGTGCTGTCGCTGCGCATGATGACCCAGACGTTGCAATGAGCGAGTCGAGGCGGGCAAGCGGCGGAGTGCGGTCTTGATCATCTCGACGACCCTCACCGGCAGCAATGCGGACATCATCGGCGACGCGATCGCCTCGGTCGTGGAGCACGTGGACCGTTGCCTCGTGATCGACACGGGAGCCCGGGACGCGTCGATTGCGGTGGCGCGCAATGCGGCCGGCGAAAAGCTGCTGCTGCGGGAATTGCCCTGGAAAAACGACTTCGCGGCCGCGCGCAACTTCGCCCTGCAGGCGGCGACGGAAGCCGGCGGTCGGTGGGCCGTCACGGTCGACACCGACGAACGACTGCTGTTCGATGCGGGGTTCGATCTCCGGGCCGCCCTTGGACGCACGCGCTCGAGCGTTTTGCTGATCAGCGACGACGGCGGCACGTACGCCAAGGAACGCATCGTCCGGCTGCCCGCCACGGTGCAATGGAACGGTCCGACGCACGAGGTGCTCGAAGGCCATCGGACAGGCTCGTCCGAGACACTCACCGGGCTGCGGTTCCGCGAGCTGCCCAAGGACGCGGACGCGCTCAAGCGCAAGCTCGAGCGCGATGTCGCCATCCTGAAGAAATACACGCGCCAGCACGCCAGGCAGCCGCGCTGGTTCTATTACCTCGGCGCGTCGCACCAGGACCTCGGCGAGTATGCCGCGGCGATCGATGCGTATCGCGTGTGCGCGGAGCTCGGCGGCTGGGCCGAGGAGGCCGCCTGGGCGTGTTATCGCGCGGCCGATTGCTGCTGCAAGCTCAATCGCTGGATCGAGGCGATCCACTTCTGCGCCGCCGGGCTCGCGCTCCGCCCGGCCACCGCGGAGCTGGCCTGGCTTGCCGGTTACTCGGCCTACAAGGCCGGCCGACACGAGGATGCCGTCGCGTGGTCCAACATGGCGATCGCCAACGGTCTCTACGAGGGGCAGGGCGCGCGTTTCCCGCGGATCAGCTTCCGCTTTCCGACCGCCCTGTACGAGGGGCCGTACGACGTGCTGCGCTGGGCGCACAAGGCGCTTGGTCAGGCGGACCAGGCCGCCTCCGCCGAGCGCAAGTTCGAGCAGGCGCGCCAGGCCCGGGAAACCGCGAGCTCAAAAGGCTCGTGAGGCGTGCGAACTCGCGAGCGGCCTCACCGCAGGAACGTTCCTCGATTGGCGTCATGCGTGGTCGGGCTTATCCTTGCGAAGGGTTCACAGGAGGACGCGTCGTGGCCGGTTACGTGACCAACATCGAGAGCAGGACGCTCGAGAACGAGAACTTCCGCGAAGTGCTGTTCACCAGCAAGGGCATCCAACTGGTGCTCATGACGATCGGCCCCGGCGACGAGATCGGGCTCGAGACGCACGACGACGTCGACCAGTTCATCCGCATCGAGGCCGGCGAGGGGAGAGCGATCCTCGACGGGCGTGAGCACGCGCTGGAGGACGGCTCCTCGGTCGTGATCCCGGCCGGCACCGAACACAACATCGTCAATGTGTCGAAGTCCGAGCCGCTCAGGCTCTATTCGATCTATTCGCCGCCCGAGCATCCCGACGGCACGGTCCACAGGACCAAGGCGGAGGCGGATGCCTACGAGCGCGACCACCATCACAAGTAGACACGGCCGCCGCCACGGCGCCGCCTTTGCGCGAGGCGGGGCGTGAACGACGATGGCCGTACACCCGGATCGTCCACACCGTTCGAGCGCTGGCGCAACGCCACGCTCGCGCCGTTCGAGCACCGGGTGTTCGCGCTGTTCTGGTGGGCGTCGCTCGCCTCGTCGTTCGGCAGCATGATCCAGACGGTGGGGGCGTCATGGCTCATGACGACGATCGCG
>JAJTCR010000419.1 GCA_021325695.1 Steroidobacteraceae bacterium
TCACGTTCGATCGCTACTCCCGCGCACGTGACGACGACGCATGCAGACCCTGCCCGCCAGCGACACTTTCCGGCTGAATCTCCACCACGCCTCAGGCGCCGCGCGCTGGTGGTTGCGCCGACCCTGGGTCGATGCGATGTGGGTCGTCGACACGTCGGCCTTCGTGCCAGGTCGGCACAATGCGGCGCCGCTGATACGCACGTCCCCGAAGCCGCGACGGGCACGGCGTGCAGATCCGCAGGCGACTTGGCACGTGGGACCCGTGCAACCGCAGCGCTCGGTCCTTCGCCGCGGGCTCGATGCGTTCGGTGCAGGTTATGGGTCGTTGCAGGTACCCGCCGCCGTGAAGCTGGTGGCGGACGACGAGGCCGCTCGCCTCGAGCAGGCGCGACGTTGCATCGCGTTCAAGCCGAGGAACGGCTTCCTGTATTCCACGCCCGTGGGCCGCCTGCAGCGACACGACTGAATCGGCATTGCCGGAGCCCCCGCAGCCGGCCCTGCTCAACTCAGCAACTGCTTCATGCGCGGGCGACTCGCCGCGAGACGCCGGTGCACGTCGACGTAGACCGATTCGTAGAGCGAGTCGATCTCGTGCGGCGGCGCGAAGTGCGCCATGAACCCCGGGTGCGCGGGCTCGATCGAGATCTCGGCGGACTTCATCAGGTGCGCGAGCAGCGTGCGCGGGTCTTCGTCGCCGACGGAGATCCGGATGGTGGTCGGCGTGATGCCCGCATCGCGCAGTGCCTGCTCCGACAGCTCCGAGTGACTCGTGAGCGCGGGGCAGACCACCACCGTGTTCGACTGACCGAGCGTGACCTGCAGCCCGAACGCCGGCTCGAGACAGTCGAAAAAGCGCTGGAACGCCTCGCGCCCGACGCTGCGGCCCGGCTCGGTGTCGAGGTCGATCGTGAACAGGGGCGCCGGCAGCCCGAGCACCGTGAGACGCTCGCGCAACGCGAAGTTCTCGTTGCCTTCGACCGCGCCGCAACGGACGCCGAACGCGGGGTGCCACGCGAGCGCACGCGCGAGCACGGTGGTGTTGATCGCCTTCTGCAGCACGCGCAATTCGACCGTGCGCATGCCGTTAATGACTTCGAAGGCCTTGTCGGCGTCGAGGAAGGCGCCCTTCACGTAGTAGACGTTCCAGAACAGGCTTTCGTCCCAGCGGTAGCTGCGCGGCTTTCCATCGGGGCCGGGCGCCGTCACGGTGTCGCCTTTCGGGATGAACATGCGCTCGTTGCGGCCGATGCAGACGCCGGCGGTCGTGGTGCCCGCGCCCGCAAGGTCCTTGGTGTAGGAGTGGATCACGAAGTCGGGGCGCTCCAGCGGGTCCTCGCGGCGCAACACGGGCTGCAGCACCGGCGTGCCGACCGTCGCATCGACGATCACCGTCAATCCCAGCTCGTGTGCCGCACGACAGATCGCGGGAACGTCGAGCACGTACCCGTGCGGGTTGCACGGCGACTCGACGAACACGTAGACGCCGCGACCGCGTTCGAGTCGCTCGCGGTGCTTCACGCGCACGCCATCCAGCGAGCGGCAGAAGTCGTCGGCCGTGAAGCCGTCGAACCACTCGACGGCGACGTCGAGGTTGCTCTTCTTGCCGTACCAGTCGTTCAACAACTGGTACGTGCCGCCGTAGACATTGCGACTCGCGAGCACGACGTCCTGGAAGCCCACGAGGTTCGCGAGGATCGTGTCGATTGCGGCCATGCCGGAGTTGAAATTCCAGGCGAGGTACTCGCCCGCGAGCGCACCGGCCTCGAGGTCGACGATGTGGTTCGCGAGGCTGATCGAGGTCGGGTTGAGCAGGCGCGAATAGATCTCGAGCAGTGGCTCGCGGCCCTTGAACGCGTCCTCGACCCACTCGGTGCAGGCATACAGGTACGTCGCCGTGCGCGCGATGACGGGAGTGGCGCTGAAGAGCGCCGTCACGTTGTCGAAGATCGGGTAGGGACCCTTGATCGCACTCTGGGACGGCTCGTGCAGCAGCGACTGATAGGTCTTGCGCAACGGGTTCTGCAGCGTGTCGAGGATCTTCGCGAGCTGGAAGCACAGGAAGCGCTTGGCATTGAAGCGAGCGACGCGGTCGCGCTGCTCGAGCGAAGCGAGCTCGCGTATCGCGACGTCCCACAGCTGGTGCGCCGCCGCGTTGCCGGCATAGAGGCTCGACGCAAGCTCGCCGAGCCGGCGGCCGAACTCGGTCTGCGGGTCGATCGAGAAGTGCCGCAACTGCTCCTCGACGAGGCCCGGGATCGCGGTTGCGTGCGTGGTGTTGCGGCGCGGGCTCAATTCGCGTGCGAGGTCGAACGCGGAAGCGTCTTTCTTCATCCGCGGGATGGTAGCAGGAGAGGGTTTGCGACCCCCGACGCCTGCGCCGCCGATGCCGGTGCCGCGACCGGGAGGCACCTGGTCCGTGCGACCGGGTGGCCATCGCGCCCGCTTACCGCGTCTGGACTTGATCTGGGTCATGGCGGCCACACCGATCGAAGTCCACGCTGCGTTCGTGCTCCGGCACGACCGCAGACACCCACCAGAGACGACGACGCGATGCCTCTTCGACCCATTCCCCGATCGGCACTGCTGCGCCTCGCGATCGCGAGCCTGGCCTGCGCCGGTGGCGCTCTGCCCGGCACGACCGCGGCCACCTCGCCGCAGCCTCCCCGCGACGAACTCGAGACTGTCACCGTGTACGCCAGGCGGATCACACCGGT